>JAZNZJ010000025.1:0-3206 GCA_045594885.1 Candidatus Fimenecus sp.
TTATTTATTCACCACGTTCTGTGGTTTACCGTTCAGGTATGCCTTGACATTTTCTTCAAGAATGTTCATAAGTCTTTCTCTTGTTTCAAATCCTGCCCATGCGATATGGGGTGTAATGAAACAATTTTTTGCTTTAAGTAGTGGGTTATCTGCTTTTGGTGGCTCAACCGTGAGTACGTCAAGACCTGCACCACGGAGTTTACCGTTATTGAGTGCATCTGCAAGAGCCTTATCATCAACAACGGGACCACGTGAGGTGTTGATGATTATTGCACCGTCCTTGCATTTTGAAATGAATTCTTCATTCACCAATCCCGTTGTTTTTTCAGTAAGAGGACAATGGAATGAAATAATATCACTTTCTTTAGCAAGGGTTTCCATATCGACCCATTTAAAATTCTTTCTGTGACTTTGGTCGGTTTCGTGACCTGAAACTGCAATCACACTCATTTTAAAAGCTTCAGCAACATCTGCAACTGCCTGACCAATCTGACCAAAACCTACAATGCCCAAGGTTTTTCCGCAAAGTTCGGTGAGGGGAGTTTTCCAGTAACAAAAATCGGGACAAGTACACCATTCTCCATTTCGCACACTTTCACTATGTAACCCTACAGCATTTGTGATTTCAAGAATGAGTGAGAATGTAAGCTGTGCTACCGCATTTGTAGAATAGGCGGGAATATTAGAAACGGGCACACCTATTTCTTTTGCATATTCCCAATCAACAATATTATAGCCCGTTGAAAGAAGGGCAATATATTTAAGAGAGTCAAGTTGTGCCAATGTTTCTTTTGTGAGGGGTGTTTTATTGGTTAAAATAATATCTGCACCCATGCATCTTTCAAAAATTTTGTCAGCAGGTGTGCGGTCATATATTTCGCATTCGCCTAAATTCTCAAGCCACTCCCAAGACAAATCACCGGGATTCAATGCGAAAGAGTCAAGAACAACAATTTTCATAATAATCACAACCTTTGCATACTTTACTACCATATACTAATATTATTGTAATATAATATACCATAAAAAAGGGGAATAAAACAACAAAAATATTGACCTTTTATGATAAATATTATAAAATTAATATATATGTGATTTTTTCAAAATGGTGAATATAAATGGAAAAACGAAATCTTAGCAGAAAGGGTGCTTTAAACCTTACCTGCATAGGTATGTTTGTGGCGGCGGGTGTGATTGCCGTAATCACTCTTGCAATGAGCACAAAGGTTGCTGAGGGTGGCTGGGCAGAATTTTTGAATGCGCTCAACAAAACTCAAGATTTTATTCAGTCCCTTGATAACCGCTGGCTTTTAGCACTTGCAATAACGGCGATATATGTGGCAAAATCCTTTTTGCCGTTACCCTTTCCCTTTATTTTTATGATGACGGGTGTAATGTTCCGTTCGGGTGAAGCAATACTTATAAATACTCTTGGTTTTTGCGTTGTGCTTGTCATAACCTATTGGGTGGGCAAATCAACTGATGGTGGTGTTGCACTTAAAAATCTTAAGAAATATGATAATATTCAAAAGATGATAGCACATCACGGTAAAACAAAATTGGGAGTTCTTGTAGCACTTCGTATTGTTCCGGGAATCCCCGTTATTACGGTTAGCAAAATATATGGCGGAATGGGTTTCCCCATTCACAAATATGTAATTGCATCAGTAATTGGCTTTTTGCCTAAAATATGGACTTATACGGTAATGGGTGGTAATATTTCACAACCGTTTACGTGGAAATTTATGGGTCCAATTATTTTCTTGTTAATTTTATCGGGAATTGTAACCCTGATTGTTAATATTACTCTTGAAAAGAAAAAAGGAGAGAACAATGATGTCAAAAATTCAGATGCTTAAAAATGATATTATGAACGGTGAATATGATGCCCGTTTCAAAAGAGTTTATGTAACAGACGAAGCAGTTAAGGCTCAGCACGAAAGATATGTGAGTCTTGCAGAAGATTTCGCAGAAATTTTCAGTGCAGACCGTGACGCACGTCTGTTCTCTGCTCCCGGCAGAACAGAGGTGGGCGGTAACCACACAGACCATAACCATGGACGAGTTCTTGCAGCAAGTATCAATCTTGATGCTATTGCAATAGCATCAAAAAATGACGAAAACATTGTTCGTGTTAAATCACGTGGTTACAATATGGACGTTTGCGATATTACAGACCTTGAAATTAAAGAGAATGAAAAGGGTCATTCTCCTGCACTTGTGCGTGGTATGTGTGCGGGCTTCTTAAAATATGGCTATAAAATCGGTGGCTTTGATGCTTGTACAATGTCAAGTGTTCTTTCAGGCTCAGGACTTTCATCTTCAGCGGCTTACGAGGTGCTTGTAGGTACAATGCTCAATTACCTTTATAATGACGGTAAGGTTGACGCAATTACAATCGCAAAAATTGCACAGTATGCTGAAAATGTTTATTTTGATAAGCCTTGCGGACTTATGGACCAGATGGCTTGTTCAGTTGGCGGATTTGTTACAATCGATTTCAATAATCCTGCAGAGCCAATCGTTAACGAGGTTAAATTTGATTTTGCAGCATCGGGTCACTCGCTCTGCATTGTTGACACAAAGGGCAGTCACTCTGACTTGACCGACGATTATGCGGCAATTCGTAGCGAAATGGAAGCTGTTGCAGGTTTCTTTGGCAAAAATGTACTTCGAGAAATTTCAGAGGATGAATTCAAGAAAAATATTCCTGCAATCCGTGAAAAAGTGGGCGACCGTGCGGTTATTCGTGCAATGCACTTCTTTGCAGATAATGAGAGAGTATTAAAAGAAGTTGATGCTCTTAAAAATGGCGATTTTGAAACATTTAAATCATACATACTTGAAAGTGGCGATTCATCATACAAGTATAATCAAAATGTATTTTCTGTTAAAAAGCCACAGGAACAGCCCGTTTCACTTGCTTTAGCAGTAAGCGAAAGCATTCTCAAGGGCAAGGGTGCTTGGCGAGTTCACGGCGGTGGCTTTGCAGGTACAATTCAAGCCTTTGTTCCAAACGAGCTTCTTGAAGATTACAAGAATGCTATGGAGAGCATTTTTGGTGAAGGCTCTTGTTATGTATTAATTATTCGTCCAGTAGGCGGTATAGAAATCTGATTTTTGGCATATTTTTCGCAATACTTCGTGGTGTTCGGTTCGTGGTATCTTCATACAACTTCACCTTCACCACATTGTCTTGCAAAAAA
>JAZNZJ010000026.1:0-96815 GCA_045594885.1 Candidatus Fimenecus sp.
ATTGAAACAGGAAATATTAAAATCAAGAATATGGATAGTGGCGAAGAAACAGAAACCACACTTGCTGAATTCTGTGATAATTTTCAGTCACTAATTATTAAAGATGCTATGTCGGGCTTTGAATCACTCGGTGTTGAAGGATTCAACCTTACCGACCTTTTAGGAGGTTCAAACTAATGGATACAATGAACGGATTAAAAAGAACAGATTATTGCGGTACTCTTAATGCTGATTTTGTCGGCAAAGAGGTTGTAGTTTCAGGTTGGGTGCAACGTCGCCGTGACCTTGGTGCACTTATCTTCATTGACTTGCGTGACAGAACCGGTATTGTTCAGCTCGCATTTGACGACAACACCGCTAAAGATGTTTTTGACAAGGCTTTTACAGTAAGAAGCGAATATGTGCTTATGGCAAAGGGTGTTGTTCGTGAGCGTTCTTCAAAGAATAAGGATATTCCAACGGGCGATATTGAAATTGAGGTTAACGATTTGAGAATTTTAGGTGTAAGCGAAACACCGCCATTTGAAATCGTTGAAAACTGCCAGACATCAGAGGTAACAAGACTCAAATATCGCTACCTTGACCTTCGTCGTCCTGACCTTCAAAAGAATATTCTTCTCCGTCACAAGATTACAAAAATCACACGTGACTATTTTGATGAAAACGGATTTATTGAGATTGAAACTCCAATGCTTATCCGTTCAACTCCCGAAGGTGCACGTGACTTCTTAGTACCTTCAAGAATTCACAACGGTAGCTTCTATGCACTTCCACAGTCACCACAGCTTTACAAACAGCTTTCAATGGTAGCGGGCTTTGACCGTTATATGCAGATTGCTCGTTGCTTCCGTGATGAAGATTTACGTGCTGACCGTCAGCCCGAATTCACACAGATTGACCTTGAAATGTCATTCGTTGACGTTGATGACGTTATGAATATGGGCGAGGGTTATATTCAAAGAGTATTTAAAGAGGCTATGGGTGTTAATATTCAATTGCCACTCCCAAGACTCACATATAAAGAGGCTATGGAACGTTACGGTTCTGACAAGCCCGACACACGTTATGAAATGGAACTTTGCGATTTAGGTGATGTTGTCAAGGGCTGTGGCTTTGGTGTATTCACATCAGCGCTTGAGGCTGGCGGAGCAGTTTACTGTATCACAGCTAAAAATGCTGTTAATACTCTTACAAGAAAAGAAATTGATAAACTTACAGAATTTGTACGTGGTATAGGGGCTAAGGGACTCGCATTTGCTCGTCTTATGCCCGATGGCCTTGCATCTTCATTTGCAAAATTCTTAACAGAAGACGAAATGACTGCACTTCTTAACAAAGCAGGGGCACAAACAGGTGACGTTGTTCTTATCGTTGCAGATACAAAGAAAAACAGTGTTCTTTCAGTTCTTGGTGCACTCCGTCAGGAAGTTGCAAAGAAACTCGATATTATTCCAACAGATAAATTCAATCTTCTTTGGATTACTGAGTTCCCGTTCTTTGAGTGGGACGAAGACGCACAAACCTTTGTTGCAATGCACCACCCATTCACATCTCCTATGGACGAATGCTTGGAATATCTTGAAACAGACAAAGCACAGGTTCGTGCAAAGGCTTATGACCTTGTTCTCAATGGTGTTGAATTGTCAAGTGGTTCAATTCGTATTACCGACCCTGTTCTTCAAAAAAGAATGTTCACACTTTTAGGTCTTTCAGACGAAGAGGCTTATGAAAAATTTGGTTTCTTGACAGATGCATTCCGTTTTGGCCCACCACCACACGGCGGTATGGGTATTGGTCTTGACAGACTTGTAATGCAGATGATTGGTGCGGAATCACTTCGTGATGTTATCGCATTCCCTAAACTTCAGAATGCAAGTGAACCGATGACAGAGTGCCCATCACCCGTTGATACGCTTCAACTTGATGAGCTTGGTATTGCAGTAAAAAAAGAAGAGGAATAATCAATGAAAAAATACACAAAACAACTGAATATTTTAATAACTTCAGTTGTTTTGTGCCTGAGTTTTTCTATTAACGCATTCGCTGAAGATACTGTTAAATATTCAAACGACTTAACCGTAACTCCAATAAGAATTTTCTTTGCGATTCTTATTATCCCCGCATTTATAGTAATGGAAATCGCTTTTGAGAAACTACGTGAAAAGAAAATTGAAAAAAGAAACAAAAGTTACGAAAAAGAAGAAAACGAATAAAAAGAAGGTGAGAGAACTCTCTCACCTTCTTTTTTTAAGCCATATTCTTAGAAATCAAATCTATATATATCAAGTCAAAGGCATCAACTGCACCATCACCATTGACATCAGCAACAAGCATTTCATCATCAGTAAGTGTTGACTTAAGATTCACCGCATCAAGAACATCGTTGTAATCATCTTTTGTGACTACGCCATCGCCATTAATATCTGCTAAGGCAGGAATTTCTAAATGTTCAACATGCCCACATACTGTGCAGGTTCTTGTTTTTTCTCCCTTGACCCCTATCTGTGGGTTTGTAATTATAGACCAATCGTCATATGTATGTTTTGCCGGAGCGTATCCTGAAAAGACTTTGTTGCCACAAGCATCACAATATTCATATATCCTTACTTCTTCTTCGCAATTATCCGATTCTAAAACATATGTCAAACTTGCATGTTCACCATAATTGCCGGTATAACTATCAATTTCTCTATGTCCACAAATGACACAAGAAAAATATATGTATCCCATCGTTTGGCAATCGCCAACCTCTTCATATGCTCTATCGTAAATATGCTCACCCGTTGCTGCTACATCTTTTTCTTCTTCTGCTCCGCAACCTAAACAGCTACGGAAATCTATTCCGTCTTCGACACAAGTCGCAGGGTGTTTGGGACACCATTCGCCCCACTCGTGATTATTTTCATTTATTGGTATCGCAACACAATCTTGTTTGCCGCAAAGAGTACAAACAACGTCCTTTTCGCCCTCTTTAGAACATGTAGCTTCACAACGTACCATTACATCTTCAAATAAATGTGACTCTTCGTTGACAGGAACACATTCAGAAACCAATTCACCACACAGAATACAGTTGCCCGTTCTTAAGCCCTCTGCTACACAGGTCGAAGGTTGTTCTATATGCCATTCTTCTACACAATGCATGTTTTCATCAGCGGGTAAATCTACATACACCTCTTTTCCGCATTCAGAACATACACCGCTTTTGCAACCTTCACTAATACAAGTAGGTTTTTCAATGGTCGTCCAGACTATTTCCGAATTTGCTAACGAAGGTATGATAACTTCTTCGTATTCTCCGCATTCAAGACAGTTTCTATACTTATTGCCTGCTGTGCAACAAGTTGGCTCTTCTTCAATTTCCCATTCAGTAAAATCGTGGCCATTGGCCTCAACATATTCAGTATAAGTGTCACCGCACTTTGAACATTCATATAAATATTCGCCAGGAGTCACACAGCTCCGTTCGGATATAACCTTAACAACATACGAATGATTTTCAGGGTCTAAAGGCAAAAGTTCTCCCTTTTCTTCTAAGCCACATTCTTTACAAATCAAATTCTGATAACCTTGATTACAGCAATCTGACGGTACTGTATTTGCAACTTCAAAGGTATGGTCAGCCAAAGGTATTTCAACAGAATAACTAAAATTACATACCACACATTTTGTTTCGGCATATCCCTCAACGGTACAGGTAGGCTCTTGCAATATTGTTATTTCACCAGCAACGTGCTCTGATGGTGCTATTTCTTTATTTTCAATTAATTGACAACGACTACAACTTCTTGTAGCTAATCCGCCATGTTCACAGTTGCTAATATCATTTTCCCATTCACACCAGGCATGTCCCAATGCTTCAATTACTTCAGTTTCTTCATATCCGCAGAGCAAACAGTAACGATGTTTTTGACCTTCACTTTCGCACTCTGGGTGGTGCACCTCTTGCCACTCTGAAAAAGAATGTTCTTGATTTAATGTTGATACTTCACCATAGTCTTTGCACCGTGTACAATATTTCACTGTGTAAACAGTACCTGTTGCATCTGTTACTACAGTCTCTTTATAATTATGCGGACTTTGTTTACACATAAGCGCTGATGTGGTAACACCTACTTTTTGAATCGCTTCATACACATCTTTTTGACAACTATTACAATATGCCTTTTTTATTCCGAACTGCTCTTCTGTTGCTTCTATAATAATTTCACCAGACTCTGTCGTCTCGCAGCCTTCACCATATTCATGATGTCCATCAGGTTCAAGAACTAGTTGCTCAGTATGTGAGCACCCTTCATTTTTACAAACGTTTTCAATGTAACCATTTGCATTACATGTAGCATCGACTCTACGCTGATATGTCATTGAGTGACCTGTTGCCTTAGCTACACCATTTTCAACAAAGCCACAAATAGTACAAGTTCTAATTTGTGTTCCGTCATCTACACAAGTAGCTGCTATTTCAGTGGTCCATTCACCAAACACATGTGCATCTTCCGCACACTCTTCAGCATATGTGTGAATATGAGCCAAAGGTAATGCCGTAAAAACTAATACTAATGAAAGTAGAATAGACAACAATTTTTTCTTCATAAAATCCCCTTCTTGTTTTTTCTACAACACAATTTTCCTACGATTTAATTTTACCACTTTAAATAAATTAGTCAAGATTAAAAGCAAAAAGTTCAACAGCCTGTGATATGCAAAATAACAAAACTCCCTATGAATTATAGGGAGTTTTGTTTGTACTTATTTTGAGAAAACGCCTTTCCAGTCACTTGGCGGTGCATCATAAAGCACACCATCAAGTATAATATCGAGAATTTCTGCTATATCTTCAGTTCCTTTTTTTAATTTGAAAATTTTCTTTATTCTCTTGTTAAAAAGTGCTGAAACAGCTTTATATTCAGGTGTGTCAGGTGTATATGGCTCATCACCCACGAACACATTTGTTACTGCCTCTAAAAGAAAATCTTTAACATTTCTATTTTTTATTGAGGCATCTACATCTTTACTGATTGCGAATATTTTACCAATTGTTCCAAATGTGGCTTTTTGCAAAAACTTACCGAATGGAACAAGAACGGGTTTTGCTTTATATACTTTTTCGGGTGTCATACTGAAAGATGTTGAAAGTTCTGCCAACTTGTCAATGTCATAAGCCATTGAATCAAAAATCGCATTTAAGAATTCAAGAAAATTCTCTTTTGTGTATTCGTCAACACTCTTACCTTTCAAATCCCAATTGAAATTGTCAATTTTTACACTATCAACATAAACTTCAGTATCGGTCATCTTTACTTTTCTCATTGCATTTGGGTAACCAACCGCTGAACAAGTGTTGATGTCATAAAAATCATTACCCTTTTTGGTTGTCATTTTTGCAATGTTCATCATATGGGTGTGACCTGTAAAGATAAATTTCACACCATTATTTGCAAGGAATTCCGATGTTTTTTCAAAATCACCAAGCATATCACGACGACTAAAGTAAGGATAAATAGGGCTTGGTGGCAATACTGGGTGATGTGTCACCGCAAAAATATAGTCCCCACTTGCCTTTGCGTCGTCAATCTGCTCTTTAATCCATTCAAGGCAATCATCATAATAGCCACAGAAAAATTCGTCGCCATCATCATTAAGACAGAGCAATCTGTACCCCTCTTGCAGCTGTACGCAATATGAATGACTGGGCTTATGTAATGAAATTGCCTCTGAAATACCGAAATCCTTATAGATTTCTAAAAGTTCATCACGTTCTGTACGAGTGGCGGTCAAAATCTCATCACCCACACATTTTTCTGCCTTACCCGTACCGTTGCCGTTTTCCATATAATAATCGTGAGTGCCCGTTGTGAGATAAACCTTTTTACCGGCATCCTTTAGCCTTTGCAATTTTGGAATTAAGTCAAAATGACTTTCTTTTGCCCCGTTACAAGTGACGTCACCTGTGATAAGAACAATATTAGTTTCTGTATCTTCAATGATTTTGTCGAAGTAGGCATCAATCATTGCACCCGTTTCTGCGAGGCACTTTTGGTCTGAAAGACAGATTTTCTCAAATGCTTTGCCCTCTGTACCCAATTCGAGTGCATAGTGGTGCAAGTCCGTAATCTGATAAAACTTTAAATCTTCCATATTATTCACCCGATGCACGTTTTTCTATAATGTAATCGTGAACCTTGTCAGCAAGTTCGCCGTAAACCTTGAACTTTTTGCGGAACACAATAAGAGAGGCAATGAAAAATAACATTGGCACACCGAAACAGATAATGCCGATACCTGTTTTTGTTGTATCATTAAGCCCGATATTTGCAGTAATCTGCTCATTGTAGTTCATCAATCCAAGACCACCAAAAAGCACAATTGTCTGGATTGTGTAAGCCATTTTCTGCAAAAAGCCTTTCATTGAGAAAGTGATGCTCTCATTTCTCTCGCCGTTTTTGTATTCACCATAGTCAACAATGTCGGCAAGGAAAATAGTCTGTGACACAAACATTGAAGAAACACCAACAGAGGCGAGAATGTAGCAAATATCCATAATAATAACATTGAGTTTAAGAATAGGACCTGTAATAAGCATTAAAGCATAACCCAGAGTTGCTGTGCAAAGTGAAATTGTATATGTCTGTCTTTTTGTAAACCATTTTGAAAGCACCGGCACAACCAAAAGACCTAAAACAGAACCAATCGTACCAATCAACTGGAATGTTGATTGTAATTCTGAATCACCAAGAGTGTCAGTAAAATAGTAAACTGCCGTTGAGCTTGTTAGATACCAGCCTGCATTTGAAAGCATAGCGAATACAATGAAAACTACAAGTTGGTCGTTGTTCTTGATAACATTAAAAATCTGTTTAAGGCTAAATTTTTTCTTTTCACCATAAACAACATTTGTTTCTTTTGTTATAAGCACACAAACAAGCGCAAAGAAAACAAGTGCAATACCGCAAATTCCTGCCCAACGGGAAAACCCACTCGCACTATAACCGTCTTTATCGGTAATACCACTTGAAAGCAACGGACAAAGCTTTGGTGTGAGAATTGAAATAATTCCCTGACCGATGCCCGAAAATGAACGAGCAACGGTTGCAACAAGATTTCTCTCTTTTTCTTCACTTGTGAATGAGGGCACCATTGACCAATATGGAATATCAGCCATTGTGTTTGTCATACCCCAAAGCACATACATAACTGCTATGTAAATATACAGTGGAAGTCCACTCATACCAAATGATGTAAACAAAAGGAAAAGTACAACTGCGTTACACAAAGCACCAATTAAAATCCACGGTCTGTATTTACCGTGTTTGGTTCTTGTATTGTCAACGATTGTACCCATCATTGGGTCATTGATACCGTCCCATATTCGAGCAAGTGGAGTAATAAGAAGCAAAAAGCCTTCTTGCAGACCTAACACACTTGAAAGATAATAAGAAAGATATGAATAGAACATACCATAACTCAAATCAAGACCGATTGCACCTACACCATATCCCAACGCAGTGCCTAAAATTGATTTCTTTTTAGTTGCCATTGTTAACCCTCACCTCGTTAATTACCTTTTTCATTTCATCCTCTATCTCAGGAAATTCACGGGAATAATCGCCCTGCTTTTCCTGATATTTTGAAAGTGCAAGACTTAACACACCCACCGTTGCCGTAACAAGCGGTACGTAATGCGCAAGTTTAAATGCGGTTTTTATTACTTTTTTAGCATCCATTTATTTGCCCTGTCTTTCGTCATATTCCTTTAAATATTTCTGTGCAAAAAATGCATCGGATTCATACGGTTCAGAAGCAAGTCCTCGCTTTTGATGAGTTTCTGCACCCTTACCCGCAAGAATTATCACACTTTCGCTCCTTGCTTCTTCAATTGCTGTTTTAATGGCTTCACCACGGTCAGCGATAATTTTATATTTATTCTTACCACCGACACCCTCAACATAACCCGCAATCACATTGCAAATATCAAGAACATTTTCTTCTGCGGGGTCATCTTCGGTAATATAAATGAAATCGGCAAACTTGCCACTGACCTCACCCATATCTTTTCGACGGATAATCGCTTTATTGCCCGGACAACCGAATACAATTGCAACGTGTCTGTTAGGATATTCCTTGCGTACCGACTGTAAAAGAGTTTCAAAACTCAACTTGTTGTGAGCATAATCCACGATTGCGGCGATTTTCTTGTCTGCACTCTCATACACTTCCATTCGACCTGCGGTATGGGAATTGTAAAGTCCTTGACGAATTGTATTTACGTCTATTCCCAATTTTTCGCAGACTGCAATAGCACAAAGTGCGTTACTTACGTTGAAAAGACCCGGAATTGAAAGTGCAAAGTCTTCATTGAAAGATTTTGTTTTGACTGTGAAGACGGTATTTGAACCGTCTTTTCTTATATTGTAACCATAAACATCGGCATTTTCATTTTGCGTACTGAATGTTATAACCTCGGGGGCATTTTTTGATGCTTGAATTACATCTTCACTCTTATCGGAATCAAGATTTATTACAGCCGTTCTGCACTGTGAAAAAAGCTTCATTTTAGAATTGAAATAATCATCAAAATCGGGATGTTCAACTGCACTTATGTGGTCAATTCCAATATTTAAGTAGCAACCGAACTGAAACTCAACCCCCGCAGTTCTACCATATTTCAAAGCCTGTGAAGAAACCTCCATAGTGAAAAGCGAAAGTCCGCTTTTCACCGCATTGTCGAAATGCTTATGAAGTTCAAATGGCTCGGGAGTTGTCAGTGTGCTTTCTTCATTCACCACACCGTCATAGATTTCAAGCGTGGACATAAGTCCGCTTTTTTTACCACTTGACTTTAGATGCTCATCAAAAATATATTTAAGAAAATATGCAGTAGTGCTTTTGCCCTTTGTACCCGTGATACCTACAAGATTCAACTTTTGCCACGCATTACCGTAAAAGAAATTCGCCATTAAATACATCGCCTTACGAATGTCAGAAACAATAATAGATGGTGCATCAACGTCATATTTTTTCATTGAAACATAAGCCACCGAGCCCTTATTCAATGCGTCGCATAAAAACTGCTCTTTGAAATGAAGCCCCTTGCACAAGAATAATGTGTTGCCCTCTATGTCACGGGAATTGTATGAAATATAGCCGATTTCTGTGCTTTCGTCACAGTCGGCAGAAATCAGTATTCCATTGTCTTTGAAAAGGTCAATAAAAGCGTTGAGTTTAAACATTTCGTTCACCAAAATCCCTACAATAATCTAAATTATATGATAACACATTTAATGGTAATATGCAATTAAAATATTACGGCGGGCTACAGACATAAACCCTACCATATAAACATTTAATTACGATTCTTCACGTTGTTCATAATGACAAGCATTCTCTCAACAAATTGGGGGTTGTCGGGTTGTTTTATGTGACACCTCATCCACCGCAAGCGGTCCCCCTTCACCTCAAGGGGAAGGCAAAATCAAGGCTTTTCCTTGAGGAGAAGCTGTCAGCGAAGCTGACTGATGAGGTGTAAAAACAATTAGACACTTTCAACTTTATGGCAAAAATAATGGCGGGGTCTTTGCCCCGCCCTACTGAAAAACTTAAATTATATCTTCTCTCCTGTTTCGGCATTGATTACATCTTTAAAAATTGCACGGTGAGTGCCTGAAATGTACTTATCAATATGAAGTGAGCCGAAAAACCATTTCTTGAATTTACAGTTACCGCTGAGTTCCTCAAAATATGCATTGAGTGCGGTCACACGAAATTCTGACGTATCATTAAGATTTAAAAAATTCTTAACCTTTAAGGGTGGCTCGTGAGTGATAATCATATCAATATCATACCCTGCGACCTCAAGATTTTCAGCACCTTCTAAAAGTTCCTCTTGAGTTGGAATTTCATCTTTTGACCAAGCATTCACATCACGGCGAATATCAATGTCGGCACTTTCGCCACCGCCCATTGTGAAAATTTTCTTGCCCTCAATCTCAAAAATCTGCCCACGCATAAGATGATACAAATTGCCGTAAATCTTATGCACCTTACCGCCATTCCATTGACTGATTTCATAGTCATTGAGCAAATCAAAATTTTCGTGAGTACCGTCAATAAAGCAGATATTATATTTTCTCTTGCCGAGCGAAATTAAATAATCCTGCTCAGATTTTGAATTATTCCACATAAAACCGAAATCGCCACAGATTATAAGTGTATCTCCCTCTTTTAAATTGCGGAGTTTCCATTTTGAAAGTCTTTTTTGGTCACCGTGAGTATCCCCTGTAATATAAATCATATAAAAAATTCCTTTTTCTGTATTGGATATTATTTGCAATTGTGATATACTTATTCTATAACTTTCTTATGCATTTTTCAAGTGGGTGATTTTTTGAAAAATTTTATATCTCTTATTCTTACCTTAATGATTTTTATGGGTATGTTTACAATAAGCTCAAGTGCCGCTTTCAATTCTTTATTAGAAACTGAGGCGGATATTGTTCTGCTTGTTAATTTAGACAGTGACACTGTTATATTTGACAAAAATGCCGACAAACGCAGTGCACCCGCATCATTGACTAAAATTGTAACCTGTATGGTTGTTCTTGAGAATTGTGAAGATTTGTCAACACCCCTTACCTGCACAAGAGAGAATATTGAAGGACTTTATCTTTTAAACCCCTCAACCGCAGCCATTCAAGTTGGCGACACACTCACAGTTGAACAGCTTCTTTACGGTCTTATGCTTCCGTCAGGTGCAGATGCCGCTAATATTCTTGCTGATTATATTGGCGGAACACGTGAAAACTTTGTTGTAATGATGAATGATTTTGTAAAATCTTTGGGCTGTGAGAATTCTAATTTCATCAACGTTCACGGGCTTGACGGTGACGGCAGTGCATATACAACCGCAAACGACCTTTACAAAATAACAAAATATGCACTTCAAAATTCTACCTTTAAAGAAATCGTAAGCACTACGAAATATCAAGTACCAATAAAGAGTTACCCTTACTACAACACGAATAAAATGATGAATCCCGCATATAAAGACTATTATAGCCCCTATATTTCAGGTGTTAAAACGGGTACTACCGACCTTGCGGGTCATTGTGTCGTTTCAACTGCCTCAAAAGACGGCTACAACTATTTACTTGTTGTGATGAATGCACCACAGTATGACATCGACAACGATGGTGTCGAAGAAAACGTTGCATTCACCGACAGCAAAAAAATCTATGAATGGGCATTTGATAATATTGTGCTTACCAAGGTTACAACCACAACTGATGTTGTGACCGTTATTGACATTGAATACAACTGGAAAGTTGACCATTTAAGACTCTTGCCCGCAAAAGAGATTTCTGCCTTTGTTCCTCTTGGCACAGAGTCAGGCAGTCTTGTAATAAGACCCATTGAGTCTGAAACTCCAAAAGTAGTAAAAGCACCTGTTAAAAAGGGTGATGTGTTAGGCAAAGCCGAAATTCTTTATGGTGAAGACGTTGTTGCAACAGTTGACCTTGTTGCCGCAGAAGATGTTGACCGTGATTTTCTTCTTTGGGTATTCAGCGGAATTAAAACAATTTTTTCATCAACAATTTTTAAAATTCTCTTTGCACTTTTCATTGTGCTTGTGATTATTTATATTATCCTCATTATCCGCAAAAACAGAATAAAATCCAAAAGAAAAAAGATTAAAATGATTAAAGGTTAAAATCTATAAGTTTGGAGGAGTTTTTATGGCAGCTTCAAAGGCAATTCCACGTGCACGTACACCGCAGAGTGCGGGAGTTTCTGCTAAAATTGTAAATGATTTTCTTGCAGAAGCTAAAAACAGAGATTTAGAGTACCACTCACTTATGGTTGTGAGAAATGGCAAGGTTGCAGTTGAATGGTACAACGAGCCATATGACAAGAATACTACCCATATGGTTTATTCTGTCAGCAAATCTTTCACTTCAACCGCAATCGGATTTGCAATAAGTGAAGGGCTTATTTCTCTTGATGATAAGCTTCTTGACTTTTTTCCCGACTATGCTCCCAAAAAGGCTGACGAAAGATTTGAAAAACTCACAATCCGCAATCTGTTGAGAATGAGTAGCGGTAAGCAACCGAGTTTTCTCTCTGACAAAGCAAAAATTGATTGGATTGAGGATTATATCAATTCACCATGGGTTTTTGAACCCGGTGAAAAATTCCTTTACATAAATGAAAATATTTTTATGCTCTCGGCAATTATCAATCGTGTAACAGGTATGTGTATGCGTGACTACCTTGAGCCCCGTCTTTTTGAGCCATTGGGTATTGATTATCCCGTATGGGAAACTGACCGTAATGGTATTGAAGCAGGCGGTTGGGGTCTTTACATAAAAACCGAGGACTTGGCAAAATTTATGCTCTGCTATCTTAAGGGCGGTAAATATAAGGGCAAACAGATTATTCCTGCCGAATGGGTAAAAGAGGCAACAAGTGTTCAGATTGATAACTCATATAACCGACCCGGCACTGATTCGTCAGTGGGCTATGGCTATTGCTTCTGGATGAACAAAATGGGCGGTTGCCGTGCCGACGGAATGTTTTCACAATTCGGCATCACTTTCCCCGAATACAATGCGGTAGTGGTATGTACTGCTTCAATCCCCGTTGAGCAGGACGGTCTTGACTGCATTTGGGATTTCTTCCCCAAGGCATTTCTTGAAATCGAGGACGAAGCAAAATTTGAAACAGAGCCCGCAACCCCACCTGCATTCAGTGAACACCCCGCACGTGAGGACGAAATCAACAACAGATATATTAAATTCCGCAAAAAGATTTTACTTGATTTAGTGGGATTTCCGGTAAGTGTACTGCCCATGGCAATTACTTATATGATGTCTGACAAAGCGGGTAATATTGATATGGTCAAATTCGATTTTGACGGTGAAGAATGCACATTCAAATGGAGTGAGGGCGACGAAACCAATAAAATCCCGTTGGGCATGGACGGTCATTACAGATATTCCACAATGACTCTCGGTAAAACAGAATTTAAAGTGTGTGCAAATGCTACATGGCTTGATGACAACAATCTTCTTGTTTCAATAAGACCTATTCAAACCGTGGGCAAGAGAAATCTTTTATTTAATTTCTTACCCAAGGATAAAGTTACAATGATGCCTTCAAGCACACCTTATGTGGGCGATATTTTGTCATCATTGGGCGGTTTCTTTGACCAGATAATCCCGATTAAGCCTTTGTGCGAAGCTTTCAAGAAATTCTTACAATTGCTTCCCCCACTTGTTGAGCCCAAGCATTACGGAAAATTTATTGAGGGCAGAAAAGATAAATGATGAATACCGAAAAAAGAAAACTGCGTATATGGTACGCAATTGCTTTTATTGTCATTTTCGCAATAGAAGTTTTAATTGCCCTGTTTGTACGTGACAGCTTCATAAGACCATATGGTGGGGATATTCTTGTAACGATTTTAATTTGTTGTTTTGCAAGAATTTTCTTCCCTCAAAAAATAAAATCTTTACCCCTTTTGGTTTTTCTGTTTGCTTTGGCAGTAGAAATCGGGCAATATTTCGATTTTGTCACTCTGTTAGGTCTTGGCGAAAGCAGATTTTTCCGCATTCTTCTTGGCACATCGTTTTCGGTTTTTGATATACTGTGCTATGGTGTAGGATGTTTAATATTCTATGTGTGCGAAAAAATGATTTTGAAAAAATTATTATAAACAGAATTATGGAAGGACTATTATGAAAGAACGCAAATATCCTTTAAGCCTTTTTATAACCGGTGTATTAACAAATATGGTTTTTCACTTTTTCTGGCTTTTTATCCCCTGTGTAATTGTTTTTGTTTTAAGTTTTTTCTTCAAGTCATTAAGCTCTGTTGGATTGCTCATTTTAGCCATTGACCTTATTTTATCTCTTATAGAGCAATTAAAAATACGAAAAGCATTTTTAACAGATAGTGATAATCCTGATTTCAAATCCTTCCAAGATGCTCTTTCAAAAGATGGCGATTGGACGAAGAATATCAAAGATTTTGTTGAAAGTAAAATTGAAGAAAACACCGAAAATGAAGATGATGAATAAAAACAACCCCGACATTTTGTCGGGGTTAAATTTTGCACTTTGCACTTTGCATTTTGCACTTACTTTTTAGGTCCTGGTCTGTGCTTTGCGGTGTATTCAATGGTATTAATTTTAATCACCGTTACAATTGTGGTCATTTTATCTTCAAAGGTAAAGTCCTTACCCGTCTGGGTTTTCATAAGGGCGGATAATGCGAATTTCTTTTCTTCTGTGTCTTCAACAATTTCAGCAATTCCCCTGCCCATAACAGAGGCATAAGTAATACCATATTTACAAGCAACATCACCCTCAAAGGGCACTACATCACAATCCATTTCAAAGAAAACCTTGGGATTTTTACGGATTAGGTCAAGCTTTCTGCCACGGTTTGCACCGTGAAGATAAATTGTAAGCTTTCCGTCTTCCATTGTGTAGCCATAATTCATCGGTACAACATAGGGCTCGTCACCGTCAACTAAGCCTAAATGCAGAACCTTTGATTTATCAAGAATTTTTATAATTTCTTGAAGGTCAGTTACCTGACGTTCACGTCTTGTCATTCCGTTCATAGTATAACCTCTCCCTTATTTCTTAATTATTAATGCAACAGATTCTGTATGTGATGTTCGAGGGAACATATCGACCGGTGTCACCTCTTTAGTTTCGTAGCCCAATTCTTTAAGAATTGCACAATCTCGAGCCTGAGTTGAAACATCACAAGAAACATAAACGATTTTCTTTGGATTCATTTCTGCCACATATTCTAAGACCTCTCTGTCGCAGCCTTTTCGTGGCGGGTCAAGAATTACTGCATCGGGCTCGATGTTCTGTTCTTTAAGGATTTTTACTGCATCCTTTGCGTCACCGCAGTAAAATTCACAATTTTCAATATTATTGTTTTTTGCATTAACCTTTGCATCTTCTATCGCTTCGGGGATAATCTCAACTCCGATTACCTTTTTAACAGCCTTTGCCATTGAAAGACCGATTGTACCCGCACCACAATAAAGGTCAAGGATTGTTTCGTCCCCTTTTGCCCCCACATAGTCCAATGCTTTTTTGTAAAGCAACTGGGCACAATCGTGATTTACTTGATAAAACGAAAGTGGTGAAAGTCTAATTTTCACTCCGCAAAGCACATCTTCAATATAATCACTACCCCAAAGGGTTTGACATTCAAGCCCTAAAATCACATTGGTTTTTTCGGTGTTTTTATTGATTGAAACACTTTTAAGACCCTTAATTTTCAATAAATCATCAACTAATTCCTGTGCTTTTGGAATTTCTTCACCATTGATAACAAGGCACACCATAATCTGTCCGGTTACAAAGGCTTTTCTTATGTAGATATGGCGAATAAGCCCTGTATGATTAACAGAGTCATAAGCCGAAATGCCAAATTCAGTCATCCAGCTTTTCACGATTTCAACTATATCCGCAAATTCTTCGGGTTGTAAGATGCAGTCTGAAGAATTTATTATTCTATGACTCTTTTGAGCATAAAAGCCCGCAACAACACCTTTGTCAAAGCCTACCGGATACTGTGCTTTGTTTCTGTATCTTTCGGTTTCACAAGTAACAATGTCATTCACCGTCACATCTATGTGGGCAAGTCGCTGAAATGCATCAACCACTTTTTGCTTTTTGAGTTGCTTTTCTGCCTCATAAGAAATGTGACGATATGCACAACCACCGCAAGAACGAAAATGTGGGCAGTCAACAGCTATTCTGTCATCTGATTTCTTCAAAATCTGCTTGATTATGCCGATTGCATAGGTTTTTTTCGCCTTGATAATATGGGCAATAATCGTGTCACCCTTAGCTGCACCTGAAACAAATACAGCTTGACCATTATAATGCCCGACACCGTTACCTTCGGTGGTATAGCCCTCAATATTCAATTGTCTGTCCTGATTTTTTTGAAGTGACATACTAACTAATCCTTATAATTTTAATAAAATTCCTGCTACTGCACCAAGTGCCAACCAAAATGCAGGATGTAATTTTTTAAGTTTTTTGATAAACATAAGTGCAAAAACCACAACGGATATTGCAATTACGGGAATTACAAACTCACCGTTAACATAGAAAATCGGCTTAATAATTCCAAAAACTGCAAATAAAACCAATGCGGTGACAACGGGTCGAATACCCGAAAATGCACCCTTTACATATTCGTTTTCTTTAAAGGCTTTTAAAAAGCCCGCAATAAGCACAATTACAATAACCGACGGAGTTACAAGACCTAATGTCGCTGTCATTCCACCTAAAATTCCACCAACGATACCGAATTCAGTTAAGCCCGCATTATAGCCCGCATAGGTTGCCATATTTACACCAATTGGACCTGGGGTGCTCTCTGCAATAGCGACCATAACGCCCAACTGTTCAGGATTAAACCAACCATAATCACTACGTGCCAAATCTTGCAAGAATGGAATTGTGGCAGGTCCGCCGCCTACGGCAAAAAGTCCGATTTTGAAAAATTCAATAAACAAATACAAGAAGGTCATTTTGCCTTTACCCCCTTGATTTTATTGTAAATAATACCCACAACACCGCCAAAAACAACTAACAGAATCGGTGTTACATCAAACACAAAACAAGCTACAAGACCAATTATGAAAAGCACCACTGACATCACATTCACAAGACTTTTTTTCGCAAGTGTAATTACCGTATGCGAAAGCAGAGCACACACAATTGCATTTATGCCCGTAAGTGCAGATGCTACAATAGGATAATCCATAAACGACTGCAAAACAGATGCAATAATTGTTATGATTATTATTGATGGTGTAACCATACCAAGAGTTGAGAAAATTCCGCCTATTACACCCGCCTGATAATAACCGATAAAGGTTGCCGTGTTAACCGCAATAATGCCGGGGGTACATTGACCAACTGCATAATAGTCAAGTAATTCCTCTTCAGTTGTCCATTTTTTATTTTCAACAATTTCTCTTGTAAGAAGCGGAAGCATTGTAAGACCGCCGCCAAAAGTTATTCCGCCTATTTTCGCAAAAGTCAGAAAAAGGCTTAGTAATTTTTTAACCATTTATATTTTCTCTCCAAAAATACATTTTAGATGATTTTTAACTTATTTCTGGTCGCCACTCCAAAATATGAAATCTGATACCAACAAAGCTCTCACGGGAGCTGCCTCCGCACCACTTATTTTTATTGGTGCTGCCGAAAGAAAGTAATCACCTGACTCCACATTTTCTAAATCAAGATTTTCAAGAAGTGCAATATTGTCAACCATAAACATTCGGTGTGTTCTTCCGTCACTACCTTCGGGTTCAACGGTCATACCATCAGTACCCACGAGAACATACCCCATATGTGAAAGCTCAGATGCGGCAGATTCGTGAAAAACCGCCTTGCCGTTACTCTTAACGAGAATTCTTTTTGCGTTTCTCGGGAAATATTCTTCAACAAATGCACCTGTAATCATTTCTTCTGCAACTTCAACAACAACACAAGGACCTAAAAACACCTCAGGGTCAAAGGTTGTAATGTCATTACCATTGGGTAAAAAATGCAATGGTGCGTCCATATGAGTACCATTATGAAGACACATATTAATTGTGTTAAGATTATAAGGGCACTCACCATCAATAGTTTTTACAGTTTTGATGCTTGGAGTCGGGTCACCGGGAAAGACCGCACAAGTCATAACATCTTTCGATATGTCAATTATTTTCATTCTCTCACCCCGAAAGTTTTATCAATTTATTCTATCATACATTAACGGCAGGAGCAATCCCCCGCCCCATAATTATACTTTCTTATACACTAAAAAATCAAAGTGTATTTCTGTTTCAAAACCATTATTCTGTCTAATTTTTTCTTGAGCACCCAATTCGGTTTTAAAATAATATGGCGTCATTTTAAAAAGATTTACGCCCATTTCACCATCTGTAACAATGTTATCTTTTACAGAGTGTCTGCCGATAAATTCAAAGCCCTCATAGTCCGTATGCTTTTCTTCATTCTCATAGACATTCTCATAAAGAAGGTTTTTAAGTCCCATCAAATGATTTTTACCCGGCACGGCATAAATCATATAACCGCCGTTTTTAAGGACACGACGAATTTCATTATCGACCATCGGTGCAAAAACATTAATCACGATGTCACAGGTTTCATTTTTCAAAGGAACAGCGAAACAACTGCCCACAAAAAACGTCGCCTTTTTATATTTGCCCGCCGCAAATCTCACTGCTTCTTTAGAAATATCAAGCCCGTAAAGTGAATAGTTAATTTTTGACTTATCAAGATGTTCCATAAGTCTGCCATCATAAAAACCTTCGCCGCAGCCCAAATCGAGAATAGTCGTTTTTTGACTATTCGCAGAAACTTGCCCCACTAATTCATTTAACTTATCAGAAAAACAATTGTATTTTCCACTTTCAAGAAATGCCCGACGGGACAAAACCATATCTTTTGAATCGCCGGGGTTATCGGAATGCTTTTTGTTCACAGGCAACAAGTTTACATACCCTTGTTTTGCAATATCAAAGGAATGATTATTATCACAATGGTATGTTTTGTGGTCAATATTCAGTTGTGATTTACAAATTGGACAAATGAACATATTTTTTCACCTATGAAAAAGTGGTGAAGGATGCCCTCCACCACCATACCATTCAATTATTTTGCAACAATATTTACAAGCTTACCCTTAACGTAGATTTCTTTAATGATATTCTTGCCGTTAAGCTCTGCTGCAACCTTTTCGTCAGCCTTAGCCAAAGCAATAGCATCTGCCTGCTCAATGTCTGCAGGAACATTGAGTTTTGCACGGATTTTACCGTTAATCTGAACAACAATTTCAATTGTTTCATCAACGCACTTTGCTTCATCATATGTTGGCCACACACCGTCAGCCGCCATCATCTTACCGTAGCCGCAAACCTCCCACATTTCTTCTGTAACGTGAGGTGCAAATGGGTTAACAAGAAGAAGAAGTACTTTAAGTTCTGCCTTATTGATTGAACCCTTTGTATAAATTGCGTTAAGAAGTGTCATAAGTGCTGCGATTGCAGTATTGTATTTAAGAGCTTCAATATCTTCTGTTACCTTCTTAATTGTCTTGTGGAATGAAGAAGAAAGTTCTTTTGAGAATTCGTCACCGTCTGTGAGAATTTCCTGTAAATTCCAAATTCTGTCAACAAATCTCTTACAGCCCTTAACTGAATTTTCTGACCAAGGAGCAGCCTGCTCGTAGTCACCCATAAAGAGCACATAAGTACGAAGAACGTCTGCACCGAATACGTCAACAACCTCGTTAGGGTCAATAACATTACCACGAGATTTACTCATCTTAACACCGTCAGGTCCAAGAATAAGTCCCTGTGCAGTTCTCTTTGCATATGGTTCTTCACATGGTACTGCACCAATGTCATAGAGGAATTTATGCCAGAAACGAGAATAAATAAGGTGACGTGTAACGTGCTCCATACCACCGTTGTACCAGTCAACAGGCATCCAATAGTTGAGCTTATCCATATCAGCAAGACAACTATCATTGTGTGGGTCGATGTATCTTAAGAAATACCAAGACGAACCCGCCCACTGTGGCATTGTATCAGTTTCTCTCTTTGCATCGCCACCACATTTTGGGCACTTGCAGTTAACATATGACTCAATCTTTGCAAGTGGGCTTTCGCCGTCAGTACCGGGAGCAAAGTTTTCAACATCGGGAAGTCTTAACGGAAGTTCCTCATAAGGCACAGCAACCATACCGCATTTATCACAGTGCACAATCGGGATTGGCTCACCCCAATAACGCTGACGGTTGAATGCCCAGTCCTTCATCTTATACTGAACACCGCCTTCACCGATTCCTTTTTCCTGCAAGAAATCAATCATTTTTGCGATTGACTCTTTCTTATTATCAACACCATTAAGGAAATCGGAGTTAACCATTTCGCCGTCACCTGCATAAGCAGATTCCTCAATATTACCGCCCTTGATAACCTCAATAATATCAATACCAAATTTCTTTGCGAAATCATAGTCACGGTCATCGTGTGCGGGCACTGCCATAATAGCACCTGTACCGTAACCCATCATAACATAGTCAGATATGTAAATCGGAATATCCTTACCGTTTACGGGGTTCTTTGCAGTGATACCTGCAATCTTAACACCTGTCTTGTCTTTTACAAGCTGTGTACGTTCAAATTCTGTCTTCTTTGCACACTCTGCACGATATGCAAGAATTTCATCCATATTAGAAATCTTATCAGCATACTTATCAATGATTGGATGTTCGGGTGCCATAACCATAAATGTTACACCGAAAAGAGTGTCAGGACGAGTTGTATAAATCTTCAATTCTTCAGGGATTTCGTTAAGATTGAAGTTAACGAATGCACCACGTGATTTACCAATCCAGTTAACCTGCTGAAGTTTGATATTTGGAAGATAATCAACATCGTTCAAGCCTTCAAGAAGCTTATCAGCATACTCTGTAATTCTTAAATACCAAACATCCTTTGATTTCTGCACAACATCGCTATGACAGATGTCACATTTACCCCCCTGTGAGTCCTCATTTGAAAGAACAACCTTACAAGATGGGCAATAGTTAACCAAAGTCTTGTCACGGAAAGCAAGTCCGTTTTCAAACATTTTAAGGAAAATCCACTGTGTCCATTTATAATACTTTTCTTCAGTTGTATCAACAACTCTTGAGTAGTCGAATGAGAAACCAACTCTCTTTAACTGACTTGTGAACTTTTCAATGTTCATATCAGTTACTTTTCTTGGGTGAATACCTGTTTTGATTGCATAGTTTTCAGTTGGAAGACCATATGCGTCAAAACCGATTGGGAAAAGCACGTTATAACCTTGAAGTCTGCGTTTTCTTGATACCACTTCAAGACCTGAATATGCCTTGATATGACCAACGTGCATACCCGCACCTGATGGATATGGAAACTCAACAAGGCCATAGAATTTTGGCTTATCGGAATTGTCTTGAGCCTCAAAAACTTTAGCTTCTTCCCATTTCTGTTGCCACTTTAATTCAGTAGCTTTAAAATCGTAATTCATATATTTAACCTTCTTTAAAGAGATTTTTTACTAAATTTTTATTCTGTAACAATTGTGCTGATGTCGTATTCTTTTGCATCGCCCCAAAGATGTTCCAAACTGTATAATTCACGTTGGTCAGGGGTGAAAAGATGAACAACAACTGTGCCGTAGTCAAGGAGTATCCAGCCCGTTGATTTGCCCTCAACGTTTCTTGGCTCAACACCCTGCTTTGTCAGTGAATCCTGAACCTCATCAGAAAGAGCACGAATATGTGTGCCCGACGTACCCGTTGCAATAACAAAATAATCTGCAACTGATGTAAGCTCTGTAATTTCAAGAGATTTTATATTTGTAGCCTTCTTGTTGTCAAGTGTGGCAACAATGTTTTTCATAAGTTCTGTTCTGTCCATTTATTCTATCCTTTCTGCAAGATAATTAAATGCTTTAAGTGTATCTACGTGAATGGGTCTATATTTTTTAGCATTATCTTCAATGGTGAAAGATAATCCACGAAGAAGTGCTTTGTCAAGATTTTCTTCTGCCATTGCTCTAACCTCTTTCACGTCGGGGTATTCACGGTCTTCAGATGTTAAATCTGCTACATAAACGATTTTTTCAAGTTGCGACATATCCTCTTTACCCGTCGTATGCCAACGCACTGCCGAAAGAATTTCTGCATCTGTCACATTAAGTTCTTTTCGCAAATAAACCTCACCTGCAACTGCGTGAAGAGTAAATTCAATCCTTTTCTCGCTGTCAGTAAGCATTTGACCGTCGCCCTCAATAATTTCTATCATTTTGTCACAAGGCTCATAACGAAGAATGTCGTGCACAAGCCCTGCGGTATATGCTTTTTCTGCATTCCCGCCAAAAATTTCGGCAAGGCGCTTTGCCTGTTCGGCAACACAGATTGAATGATATAGTCTTTTGGGCGGTAAACGTTTTTTGAGAATTTCTAAAAACTCACTATTTCTTGCCGTATCCATATAACTTGTGGTTCTCCATATATTCAATGATTTCGGGCTCAACAATTCCGTAAAGGCTCTTTCCCTCGTCAATTCGCTCACGGATTTCACTTGAACTTACAATGTAAGCATCAAGAGGTGAGATATGTATATTCTTCCCGTCAAAATCTTTAATATAAATACCGAGTTTTTCAAATGCATAAGAACGAAGCTCATAAATGCTTTCGTCAGTATTTCTTGACGCAACACAAATTGTGCATTTCTCTAAAAGTTCTTTATGCTTATACCATTTGTGGAAAATCAAGAACATATCTGACCCAATAATCAAATACAAATCATCATTGGGATATTTTTTCTTCAATTCCTCAACTGTATAAATTGTGTAGCTGTCGCTTTCTCTGTCCATCTCCATACGGCTGATTTCGTATTTAGGGTTCTGAAATGCGATTTTGCACATAGCGATTCTATCCTTATTGTCTGCAAGGTCATCGCATCGTTTATGCGTAGGAATTTTGTTGGGGATAATAAGCACCTTATCGAGTCCCAATTCCTCGGTCATTTTGTCAATCATTCGTGTATGTCCCTTGTGGGGTGGGTTGAATGTTCCGCCGAAAATACCTATTTTCATATCATTTTCTTCCTTTTTTCTTCTCGTCTTTGTGGAGTTCAGGGTTATAACGATAGAATATCATACTGCCACCGATTACACCAACGCAATCGCTGTTTGTTGCCTCTGCAAGTTTTTGTGCAATATCCTTGGGCTTTTCGGGACTTGTTTCTAAAAGCACTTTGATTTTAATAAGCTCGCGTGCTTTAAGTGCATCGTCCGTCTGCTTGATGAGTGCATCTGAAATCCCGCCCTTGCCAACTTGAAATAAGGCGGGGAGTGAGTTTGCCTGACCTCTCCAATATGCTCTTTCTTTACTTGTCATATATTATTCTCCTAAATATTTCGGTAATTCTTCTACAAATTTGCGGAGGGCATTTCCGCGGTGACTGACCTTATCTTTTTCTTCTGCTGAAAGTTCGCCGAAAGTCTTGTCACCTACTAAAAATAACGGGTCATAACCAAATCCGCCGTTGCCGTGGACCTCGTGTGCGATAACACCCTCGCAAGTGCCACGAACTGTGAAGCTTCTTCCGTCGGGGAAACAGCAACATACACAGCTTACAAATCTTGCTGTTCTTTCACTATCGGGAACATCTTTCATAAGTCCCAACAACTTTTCGTTATTCTTCACATCGTTTCCGTGTTCACCGCCAAAACGAGCAGAATAAACACCGGGGGCACCGTCAAGGTAATCAACCATAAGTCCCGAATCATCTGCAACACAGACCATTCCACTTTCTTTGCAACCGCTATCCGCCTTTAAAAACGCATTTTCTTCAAAGGTTTCGCCTGTTTCGTCAACGTCAGAAAGTTCAATTCCCGCCATATCGGCAGTAAGTACATTTATACCAAGCGGTGAGAGTATTCTTTGTAATTCCACCTGTTTTTTCATATTATGAGTTGCGATTAAAAAGTCCAAAGAAACCCCTCTTTTTCTTTTCTTTCTTAGTGTCTTCTGAAGAATTTATCTCTTCTTCCTGCTCATATCCTTGGTCATCTGCTTCGGGAGTGACTTCAGACTCTCCACTGTCTTCATCGGTGTTTTCTTCTTGTAAAACAACTTCAACAGTTTCTTCGTATTCTTCTTTGTTCTCTTCCACAATTTCAAGTTGAATGTCCTCCTCTTCTTTGTAATCTATCTTATCAAATAAGCCGTCGGCAAATGCTGATGGTTTAAAGGGTTGCAAATCGTCAATCTGTTCACCCACACCGATAAACTTAACTGCAATATCAAGTTCATTCTTGATAGCCAAAACCACACCACCACGTGCAGTACCGTCAAGCTTTGTAAGTACAATACCCGTAATGTCGGCAACACTCTTAAATTCACGAGCCTGATTAACTGCATTTTGACCCGTCGTTGCATCAAGCACCAACAATACCTCACGGTCAGAGTATGGCAACTCACGGTCAATAACACGGTAAATCTTATTAAGCTCATCCATAAGATTTTTCTTATTATGAAGACGACCTGCAGTGTCAATAATGATGATTTCACTATCTCTTGCCTTTGCTGCGTTGATTGTGTCAAAAACTACTGCCGCAGGGTCCGCACCCTCTTTATGCTTGACAATATCAACACCTGCACGGTCCGCCCAGATTTGAAGCTGGTCGATAGCAGCGGCACGGAAAGTGTCTGCCGCGCCAAGAATTACACTCTTACCCTGTGCTTTATACATAGCCGCCATTTTACCGATTGTTGTAGTTTTACCAACACCATTTACACCGATTACGAGAATGATTGAGGGCACTGTAATAAGACCCATATCCTCGCCGCCGTAAAGCATTTCGGCAACAATCTCTTTTATTTTTTGACGGATTGCTTCGGCACCTTTGATTTTGCCCTTTGCTACCTCGTCACGAAGTCTTTCAGTAATTTGAACAGCAGTTGTAACACCAACGTCACCCATAACAAGAATTTCTTCAAGTTCTGTATAAAGGTCGTCAGTTACCTCTTCATCGAAGCTATCGAGCATATCATCGATAGCACCTGCCATTTTGTTTCTTGTCTTTGTAAGACCAAAGTTAATCTTTTTGAAAATTCCCATAGGTAATATCCTTTCCATAGAGAAGATTTTGCCTTCCCCTTGAGGAGAAGCCTGTTTTATGCTAAACCGAGTTTACGAGCCATTTCTGCTGTCTTCAACTCAAGTATCTTTGATACACCCTCTTCTTGCATTGTAACACCATAGAGCATATCTGCTTCTTCCATCGTACCACGACGGTGAGTAATAAGAATGAACTGTGTATTCTTTGTCATTCTTCTTACATACTGTGCATAACGTACAACGTTAACATCATCAAGTGCCGCTTCAACCTCGTCAAAGATTACGAACGGTGCAGGTGTTACCTTAAGAATTGCAAAGAGAAGTGCAATCGCTGAAAGTCCCTTTTCACCACCTGAAAGCAGGTTGATATTCTGAACATTTTTTCCGGGTGGCTGAACCTTGATTTCAATGTCACATTCAAGAACATTCATTTCTTCTTCAAGTCTTAACTCTGCTTTACCGCCACCAAAAAGCTCGGCAAAGGTTTCACCGAATGCCACATTGATTTTCTGGAACTGTTCACGGAACTGAACACTCATTTTTGTTGTCAAATCATCAATCAAGCGAATAAGCTCTGCCTTTGATTTTTCAACATCACCGATTTGCTCGGACATAAATTCGTATCTTTCAGAAACCTCTTTATATTCGTCAATAGCTGAAACATTGACTGAGCCCAATCCTCTAATTTCATTTTTGAGTGCCGAAAGTCTTGTTCGTGCCTCACCAATATTTTCAATAACGATTTCAAGGGCAATTGCCTCACGTCTTGTGAGTTGATATTCGTCGTAAAGCTTTGAATTGTATTCTTCAAATTCATTGAGCATTGATGCCTTGCGTTCTTCAAGTCGGGCGAGCTCACCGCTGACTCTTTCTCGCTCAGATGATTTCTCTTTTTCAAGATTACGCAAATCAGTATTTTCTTTTTCAAGCTGTGCACGTTGAGTCAACAACTCATCAACATCTGTTTTTGCGTCACCGCACTGCTTACGAAGTTCGTCGGCAGATGCACGAAGACTCTCAATATCTTTTGTGAGCCAAATGTTTTTATTTTTGAAGCCCTCAATTTCCATATCTAATTCTTCAAGACGCTCTGAACGTGAGCCTTTGAGAATATTAAGTCTGCGAATATTATCCTCACAGGATTCAATGTCTTTTTGGAAACCAAGAATCTCAAGACGGATATTCTCGGCAACTGTTGAAAGCTCTTCACGTACAAGTGCAAGGCTTTCACGGTCACCACTTACAGCCTCAAGACTTCTTTCTTTTTCAGCAATTTCTGTATTGAGTTTTTCAACTTGTTCACGAGCAGTAATACTGTCGTTATTTATTCTATCAATT
Source organism: Candidatus Fimenecus sp. (assembly GCA_045594885.1). Lineage (GTDB taxonomy): Bacteria > Bacillota > Clostridia > Oscillospirales > Acutalibacteraceae > Fimenecus. The sequence goes on from JAZNZJ010000026.1 coordinate 26,063, forward strand.
CGTTCTTCAAGTATTCTTTCTTCTTCAATAAGCTCTTTTACACCGCCCGAAGATGTTTCATATTCACTTTCGGCAAGTTTATATTCACCCTCAAGACGAATTTTTTCTTCGTTCGCAGAAAGAATATCACCCTCAATACCATTAAGGTCTGCAATAGCAGATGCCAAATCTTCATTGAGCATTTTTTCTTGAATTGCGAGAGAATTTTTCTTATCTTCAAGGTCTTTAACAGATGCACGAAGTTTGTCAATCTCATTACCACGGCTGAGCATTCCCACACCCTGAGCCTTACTACCACCGGTCATTGAACCGCCGGCGTTGATAACCTGACCGTCAAGAGTTACAATTTTAAATCTGTTTTTGTATTTTTTCGCCATTGTAATGGCAGAGTCCATATCTTCACATACAACTGTTTTACCGAGAAGATTTTCAATAATTTCACTGTATTTTTTGTCAGTAGCCACAAGGTCTGACGCAATACTTACAAATCCGTAGCAATCATCAAGTCCCTTTTCGTCAAGACTGCGCGATTTGATTGCAGTAAGTGGTAAGAATGTAGCACGTCCGCCACGGGTTTCTTTAAGATATGCAATTGCTTTTTTAGCATCATTTTCGTTGTCAACAACCACATTCTGAATTGCAATTCCCAATGCAGTTTCAACGGCTACACTGTATTTATCTTTAACTGTTATAAGTTGTGAAAGAGGACCATGAATTCCACGAAGTGCACCACGTTTGCTCTCTTTCATAACACTTCGCACAGACCCTTGATAGCCCTCCATATTCTTTTCAAGGTCATCAAGCACTCTTATGCGTTCATTTTTTCGTTCAATTTCACTTTCAATAGCCGCAATTTCAGACTTAATTTTTTCTGTTTTTTCTGTTCTTGTCTTCACTTTTATGAGGTAGCCCTCAACGGCATTTTTATATCCGTCAATTGTTTCAATACATTCATCAAGCACCTTTTTAGCATTGTTTTTCTTTTCTTCCAATGCTAAAACAGCATCTCTACGGTTACCGAGAATATCATCAATTGCCGTAATTCTTGACTTGATTTCTTCAATCTGAGTACTTGCGGTTTCACTTATAACACGATTGTCGGCAAGTTGTACTGTGAGAAGTGAAATTTCTTTTGAAAGTTCTGCCGCAATAGTTGCAAATTCATTATTTTCACTCTGTAGTTTCTCAATCTCACTAATTTTGCCTGCAAGTCTTTCGTTTGACTCATCAAGTCCTTTTTCTGCAAGTGCTTTTTGCTCATTAGCCGATTCAATCTGACTGTCAATATCAGTTTCGTCGGCATTTGCCATCAATTTATCTTTCTCAAGTCTTTCGATTGACTCGTTATTATGAACAATTGAATTTTCGTAAACCTTTGCCTGACTTTCAAGTTCTGCCGCCTGTTCTTCAAAATGAGAAGTTGAACCACGAATTTCTTCAATCTTCACATTGATTTCACGGGTTTTCTCAATAATATCGTTCATTTTTTGCTCAATTTCTTCAAGCTGACGTTGAGCATCTTTATATTGAACAGAGGCAATATCTATTTTTCTGTCTTGCTCTTTTAATTTTTCCTGTGTTTTTTCAATATTATGTAACCAGATACCGATTTCAAGATTTTTTCTTTCTTCAGCAAGAACCAAGAATTTCTGTGCCTTTTCGCTTTGGCTTTTAAGTGGTCCTACACGACTTTCAAGTTCTGTTAAAATATCACGAAGACGAACAAGATTTTCTTCTGCCTGATTAAGTCTTTTGAGGGCATCATTTCTTCTGTAACGGAAATGTGAAATTCCCGCAGCTTCTTCAAACATTTCACGGCGTTCACCTGATTTTGAAGAAATGAGTTCTGCGATTTTGCCCTGACTGACCATTGAATATCCGTCACGGCCAAGACCCGTATCCATAAACATTTCATTGATGTCACGAAGTCTTACATTCTCGCCATTGATTTTATATTCACTATCGCCACTACGGTAAAAACGACGAGTTATATTAACTTCATCTTTATCACAATTGAGTGCATGGTCAGAATTGTCAAGGCACAAAGTAACCTCTGCAAAGCCGGTCGCCTTGCGAAGCTTTGTACCGCTGAAAATAACGTCCTCCATTTTAGAGCCACGAAGACTCTTTGTTGACTGTTCACCAAGCACCCAACGTACTGCGTCAGAAATATTACTCTTACCGCTACCGTTAGGACCTACAACACCTGTTATTCCCTTATTAAATTGAAGTACTGTTTTGTCAGGGCAGGACTTAAAGCCCTGCATTGTAATTGATTTTAAAATCATTTAATTTCTTCTACCTTAACTTCAAAGTTTTTTAAATTTTCATTACCTTTTATTGTACAACAAAATCCTTGATTTTTCAATGCTTTTTCGTTTCTTTTCTGTTGTCCTTTAGCCTTACTTAAGGCTTTTTTACTGACAAAAATTATATATTGCTTTGATTTGTCTTTTCCCCTTAATAATTCAAGGATTTTTTCTAAATAAATATACCCTTCACATAACTCACGGAATGCGGGGTGATAAGCGCCACCAACCATATCTGCTTCAACCGTTTCGCTACTGTGAAGTCCTAATTTAATTACCTTTATTTCATTATTTTCAAACAATTGCAGAAGCCTTGCACAGAATGGTGCAGTTTCTTCTGCATCGGGAGCTTTGTATTCGCCTATTTTTTGAAGATAACCAAGATATGTATTTTCAAGCACAACCGTAGGATAAATTCGCACCGTATCGGGTTGTATTTTTATTATTTCACGGGCGGTGTATTCGTCTTTTTCGAAGTCACTTTTATAAAGCCCCGTCATCATTTGAAGTCCTAACTCAAAGCCCTTGCTTTTTATTAGTGCCGATGCCTTTCTCACATCTTCTGCAGTATGACCTCTATTATTTGCAGAAAGTACATCTTTACACATGCTCTGTGCACCCAATTCAATGGCAGTTACACCGTATTTTTTAAGAAGTTCAAGCACACTCTCATCAATGCAATCGGGACGAGTTGACACACGAATTCCCGCAAAATCATAAGTATCTAAAAAATGCTTTGCGGCGGTTAAAAGAGAAATCATATATTCCCTTTCAATCGCCGTAAAACTACCCCCAAAGAACGCAATTTCAGTATTCTTCGGGTCAATGTTATATTTAATTGCAGTTTCAACCGTCTGCATTACATCTTCTGCAGTTGCAGGTACGGTTTGACCGCTGATTGCCTTTTGATTACAGAAACTGCAATCATTTGGACAACCCTTATGTGGCACAAAAATGCTTATATTTGCATGGCTCATAATCCCATTAACTCCAAAGCAGAGCGTGCCGCCTCTTGCTCGGCACGTTTTTTGCTGCTACCCTTACCTTTACCGATAACATTACTGTTAAGATGCACCTCAACAATAAATTCTTTATTATGGTCGGGGCCACTTTCACCCACAACAATATATTCAAATTTTTCTGTGGGATTCTGTTGCAACACCTCTTGTAAAGTGCTTTTATAATCTTTGAAAACGGGTTTTGTTTCACTTGCAATTTCAATGAATGGAAGCACGAATTTTTTTGCACATTCAATTCCGCCATCAAGATAAATTGCCGCAATCACCGCTTCAAAGGCATCGGAAACCACTGACGGACGTTGACGTCCACCCGTTCTTTCTTCGCCCTTGCCAAGCAAAATCATATCACCGAGTCCAATTTTTTCAGCATATCCGAAAAGAGTCTTTTCGCAAACCGCATACGCACGTTTTTTTGTCAGGTCACCCTCTGCCTTATCTTTGTAATGGTCAAAAAGATATTCAGCAGTAATAAAGCCCAACACTGAGTCGCCCAAAAACTCAAGACGTTCATTATCAAGCCCCGTACCTCTTTCATTAGCATAAGAAGAATGGGTCAATGCCCTTGTAAGCAACGACTTATCTTTAAATTCATATCCGATTCGTTTTTCAAAATCAGTCATTTTTTAACACCTTATAGTAAATCTTTTATTGCGTCTTTAAGACTATTCAAACCTCTTTGAGCAAGACGCATATATCTTTCTTGTTTATCTCTGATTTTTTCTTCCAATGGTGGTAAAACGCCAAAATTTGCACCCATCGGTTGAAAATTCTTAACTGTTTCATCACTTATGTATCGGCTTAACGCACCAATCATAGTATCTTTTGGCAAAACGATTGTTTCTTCACCTTTTAAACGACGTGCAAGATTGATACCCGCCATAAGACCACTTGCCGCTGACTCCATATAGCCTTCCACACCTGTAATTTGTCCGCCAAAAAACAACAATGGATTGTTTTTCATACTGAAGTCACCATTTAAAAATCGTGGTGAGTCAATAAATGTATTTCTATGCATTACACCAAAACGCAAAAATTCAGCATTTTTAAGTGCGGGGAACATTGAGAAAACTCTCTTTTGCTCACCAAATTTAAGATTTGTTTGAAAGCCCACAAGATTGTACATTGTACCGTCTTTATTTTCTTTACGCAGTTGCAAGTTTGCCCAAGGTCTGTGCCCTGTACGTGGGTCAGTAAGACCAACGGGTTTAAGTGGACCATAACGCATTGTATCTTTACCACGTGACGCTAAAACCTCAATGGGCATACAACCCTCATACACATCTTTTCTTTTATCAAAAGAATGTACATCGGCACTTTCAGCATTTATAATTGCCTCATAAAAAGCCTCATACTCTGCCTTATTCATAGGGCAATTGATGTAGTCTGCCTCTCCGCCACGGTCATATCTTGACTGGGTAAAAGCACATTCCATATCAATACTGTCGGCACTTACAATGGGGGCTGCCGCATCATAGAAAGAAAGCCCGTCACCGCAAATTTTGCGTATTGTTTCAGAAAGCCCCTCACTTGCCAAAGGACCTGCACAAATTACAGTACCGTCATAGCCCTCGGGCAATTGGGTTATTTCTTTTTCAATGATATTTATATTCTCATCATTTCTGATTTTTTCGGTTATAATTCTTGAAAATTCATAACGGTCAACCGCTAAAGCACCGCCCGCTTCAACCTTACACTCATAAGCCGTTTCAACGCAAATTGAGTCAAGTTCTGCCATTTCGTGCTTTAAAAGTCCCGCAGCAGAATTAAGTCTTTCTGCCTTTAGAGAGTTTGAGCATACCAATTCTGCCAAGGTATCCAATTTATGCGCAGGTGATTTTTTATGCGGTTTCATTTCATACAAATCAACCGCTATGCCATTTCGTGATAATGCCTTTGCACATTCAACACCTGCAAGACCGCCACCAATAACAGCAACCTTCATTTATGCTTCCTCTTTACTCTTTCTTTTTCTTTCTGCCTTTTTCTCAAATCCACAGCCCTCATTAAGACAAGCAACAATTCCGCCCTTACGCTTAAAGAGTGATTTTCCACACTGTGGGCAAAGGTCATCTGTCGGTTTATCCCAAGTCATAAAATTACATTCGGGATAATTTCCGCAACCATAGAAAGCATAGCCTTTCTTTGATTTTTTCTCAATAACCTTACCGCCACAAACGGGGCAGGTTGCCTTTGTTTCAACTACTAAAGGCTTTGTATTTTTACATTCCGGATATCCGGGACAAGCAAGGAATTTGCCAAAACGACTTGATTTAACAACCATATTTCTTCCGCACTTGTCACATTTAATGTCGGTTTCGTCTTCTTTGAGCTTGATTTTCTGACCCTGCATTTCTGATTTTGCTTTATCAACAGTTGCAATAAAGTCATCATAAAATTCGTGGAGCATTTTAATATAATCAGTTGCACCACTTTCAACCTCATCAAGCTGTGATTCCATTCCCGCAGTAAATTTTACGTTTACAATTTTTGGGAATTTGTCCTTTAAAAGAACTGTAATAGCCTCGCCTAACTCTGTGGGCTTGAGCTGTTTTTGTTCACGAATTACATATTCTCTCTGTGTGATTGTTGAAATGATTGAAGCATAGGTAGAAGGACGACCTACACCTGTTTCTTCAAGTGCTTTGATAAGTGATGCTTCAGTATATCTCGCAGGTGGCTGTGTAAAATGCTGATTACCCACAAGCTCTTTCATCTTGATAGCATTGCCCTCGTTGATTTTGGGGAGTTTGCCCTCTTCCTCTTCGTCCTCATCAGTTCCGCTCTCATAAAGACGTGTATAACCATCAAAACGAACTGAATAACCACTTGCAACAAAAGTAACAAACTTATTTTGAGCCTTATCCTCTGAATTAGCACCCTGTATTTCAGCCTTAACGGTATCTTGAACACAGTTAGCCATCAAAGATGCCATAAATCTTTTCCAGATAAGATTGTACAATTTATATTGTTCAGCAGTAAGACTTGATTTTACCCTTTCAGGAGTCAAGTCCATCATTGTGGGACGGATTGCCTCGTGACCGTCCTGTGCATTTGCACGTGTTTTATAATAACGGGGCTTTTCAGGAAGATATTCTTCACCAAATGTGTTACGAATATATTCATTACCCGCAGTTCTTGCTTCTTCTGAAATACGAAGCGAGTCAGTTCTCATATAAGTAATAAGACCCACTGCACCAATGCCTTCAATTTCAATACCCTCGTAAAGTTCTTGAGCAACCTTCATTGTTCTGCGAGCTTGAAAATTAAGCTTACGTGATGCTTCCTGTTGCATTGTTGAGGTTGTGAATGGAGGTGCGGGCTGACGACGACGGATACCTTTTTTTACCGAAACCGCTGTGTAATCAGCACCCTCAAGACGAGCGAGATACATATCACTCTGTTCTTTATTTGTAATCTTAACCTTACCCGTTTCATCACCGGCAAACTGTGCTGTAAAAGCCTTTTTTGAAGATGGTGCAATCATTTTCGCATCAAGAGTCCAATACTCTTCGGGGTTAAATGCACGAATTTCATTTTCACGGTCAACAACAAGGCGTACTGCAACTGACTGAACACGTCCCGCTGAAAGACCACGACGGATTTTCTGTGAAATGAATGGACTAAGTGTATAACCCACAAGTCTGTCAAGAATTCGACGTGCCTGTTGTGCATTTACCAAATCCAAATCAATCTTCTCGGGGTGTTCAATTCCCTTGGTAACACTTGATTTATTGATTTCGTTGAATTTCACACGATTGCATTGGTTTAAATCAAGGTCAAGAAGAGTTGCAAGATGCCATGAAATAGCTTCTCCCTCACGGTCGGGGTCGGCTGCGAGAATAACTGCTTCTGATTTATCTGCAAGTTCTTTGAGTTCTTTTACAAGCTTTTCTTTACCTTTGATAACCGCATATTTAGGTGCAAAGTCATTTTTTACGTCAACACTTAATTTTGCGGCAGGTAAATCACGCACGTGTCCCTTTGAAGAAACTACGTTGTAACCTTTCCCCAAATATTTTTGTATGCTTTTTGCTTTTGATGGAGACTCAACAATTACAAGCTTTGACATATATCATCATCCTATTTTTAATCTTAATTTATTTTATATCGTCTGCCGCTCAATTGAACAATCAGACCGTAAATTTCTAATTCAGTAAGTGCAGAAAGAGCCTTTTCTGCAGACAAATCACACGCATTTATGATTTCATCAACGTGAACGGGTTCGGCATTTATAAATGCATAAACCTTACGTGCGTTTTCAGTGAGATATTCAGGTGCGTCTTTTTTAACTGCAACCGTTTCACTCTTTATTACTTTTGTGCTTTCCTGCGGTGTTGATTTTTCTTCATTATAATCCGCACTGTTAAGATAGCCTTGGGCACGTCTTATAATTTCATCATCGGGAAAACGATTTTCAATATTCAGTTTATCAAAAAACCTATAACAATATTCCTCTAAAACATCATTGGGCGAGAACACTGCCTTCGCACCATTACGAATAAGGTTATTTGTTCCCAAAAATGAAGAACTAACCAAATCGCCGGGCACTGCAAAAACATCTCTACCCTGTTCAGAAGCAAGACGGGCAGTAATTAAAGAACCGCTTCTCTCACCGGCTTCAACCACCACCGTGCCGAGAGTCATTCCCGAAATAATTCTGTTTCTTAAAGGAAATGTAATTCGACTTGCAGGTGTGAATGGCGGGAATTCCGTTATTACTGCACCATTCTCGGTTATTCTCTTTCTCAATGGCTCATTATCCATAAGATATTTTGTTCCCAGACCGCAACCGAGTACACATACGGTTTTGCCATTTTCATCAAGTGCGCCCATATGAGCCGCACTATCAATGCCAAGTGCACCACCTGAAACAACAGAAAAGCCTATACTTGACATTGCCGCCGCTAAAGCTCTTGCTACGGCTCTGCCGTAATCAGATGCTTTTCTTGCACCAACAATTGACACTGATAAATCACTGTTGAGCATTTTTTCATCGCCACAAACATAAAGTGCCAAGGGCAAATCTTGAAGAGTCAACAGATTTTTAGGATAATTCTTGTTTGATGGTGTAATTATTTTCCAACCATTTTCTTTTGAAACTCTTAAAATCTCCTCCGCTTTTTCGATGGGGAAGCTTTTAAGCTTTTCAACCTGTTTTTTGGTCAGAATATTGAGTGAAAAAATCTCATTGAAATTTGTGCCGTATATCTCGTAAGGATTCCACTCAAAATATGTTACAAGGTCAAGACAGTTAGCCCCCGCACCCAAGGCACAAGAGAGCCATACCCAATACAAATCGTAATTCATTTCACCAATTCCCACATAACTATTGAAGCCGCTGCCGCCGCATTTAACGATTCTGCTCGTCCCGCCATTTTAGCGGTAATGGGCTGACTGCATTTCTCAATAATTTCTTTTCTGACACCGTTTCCCTCGTTGCCGATTACACACAACGCACCCGCTGAAAAATCAACTTCAGTAATGCTTGTTGCATTTCTGTCGGGTACAGTTGCGTAAGTTTTAATTCCCATTTTTTCGCAGATTTCAATTTCTTTTTCAAGGCTTTCGCAAAGTTTCACGGGCAAACGCAAAAGTGAGCCCATTGATGCCCTTGAAGCCTTAGGATTATAAATATCGCAACCGCCGTAAATAACAATACCATCAATGCCTAAAGCCTCAGCAGTACGTGAAATTGCACCTAAATTGTCAGGGTTTTGAATTGTGTCAAGGGCAATATATCTCTTACCCTTTTCATATTCAAAATACTTTTCGTGCATTTTTACAGTGCACACGACACCTTGTGGAGTTACCGTATCGCTTATGCTTTTAAGCACATCTGCACTGACCGTATAGAAATCTTTACAATTTCTACGCAGCTCAGTTATTTCGTCGCAGTATTTTTCAAGGCAATTTTCGGTGCAAAAAACTGATTTTATTTCGCACCCGCTTCGTACTGCATCAAGGCACAAACGGACACCCTCAAGCACAAAAAAGCCTTGAACTTTTCTTTCTTTTGATGAAGTCAAAAGTGCCTTTACATCTTTAATTTTCGGGTTATTTTTAGCGGTAATTACAAAATCTGACATAATTTTAAAAACGGAAAAACCACGCGCGAGGAGTTTCCTCATGCGTGGTTAATAATTATTTGAGAGCTTCTTTTGCTTTTTCTGTAAGAGCTGTGAATGCTTCTGCATCTGCAATAGCGATTTCTGAAAGCATCTTTCTGTTAAGGTCAATACCAGCCTTTTTAAGACCGTTGATGAATGTTGAATAATTCATACCGTTTGCCTTACAAGCAGCTGAAATTCTTGTAATCCAGAGTTTTCTGAAATCTCTCTTCTTCTGCTTTCTACCGATGTAAGCATAGTTACCACTCTTCATAACAGCCTGCTTAGCAGTTCTGAAAAGTTTGCTCTTTGAACCATAGTAACCCTTAGCGAGTTTTAATACTTTATTTCTTCTTTTGCGAGTCATCATCGCACCTTTAACACGTGCCATTTCTCTTTACCTCCGATTGAATAGATACGTTTAATTTGCGTTTTTCACACTTTCGATTATTGTGAAACAACAAGGTTCTGGGGAACCCATAGAAATCTTCGATTTCGTTATGGGTCAGGTTCTTATTTATAAGGAATAAGACGTTTAATCTGTGCTGTATTTGTCTTATCAGCAACAGCGTTCTTGCGAAGTCCTCTTTTTCTCTTTGTGCTCTTCTTTGTTAAGATATGAGACTTGTTAGCGTGTGCTCTGATTGGTTTGCCGTTCTTTGAAAGCTTAAATCTTTTTTTAGCTCCGCTATGTGTTTTAATCTTTGGCATAATAATATCCTCCTAATATAAAATCCTAATTTATTTCGCCGACTTGGGAGACATAAACATAAGCATTTGTCTGCCCTCAAGTTTTGCAGGCTTATCAACTGTTCCCATTTCAGAAACTGCATCAGCAAAACGTTCCATAATTCCGTTACCAAGATGTGCGTGAGCCATTTCACGACCTCTGAAACGAATTGAAACCTTTACTTTGTTACCTGATTTGAGGAACTTGATTGCGTGATTTACCTTTGTATCAAAGTCATGGGTATCAATGTTTACAGAAAGTCTGATTTCTTTTGTTTCAATAACCTTCTGATTTTTCTTTGCTTCTTTCTCTTTCTTTGCCTTGTCAAATCGGTACTTACCGTAGTCCATAATCTTACATACGGGTGGTTGTGCGTTTGGGGCAATTTTTACAAGGTCAAGGCTACGTTTTTCAGCCTCTTTAAGAGCATCTTTAGCAGACATAATGCCAAGCTGCTCACCGCTATCAGTAATAACTCTGATTTCCTTGTCACGAATTTCTTCATTGATTTGCAATTCTTTGGTACTGATAAATAAACACCTCTTTAGCGAAATTTAAAAATGCGGACAGAAATTCTGCCCGCACCATTACAAATCAAACTTAAAAGTTAAGTATTGACCAGCCAACTTAAAGTCGGTCAGGTGAGAACAAAAATCTGTTCTGCTTTATTTTGCTCTGTTATTATAACACATTTTATTCGTTTGTCAACAATAAATTTAAAAATTTAATGTAAACCGTTCAAAATGATACTAAAACTTTCTTATTCTTCTCTGCGTTTAATTATAATTCCTGCGCCTGTTACCCCTGCACCGATAAGGGCTATTGCGGCAACTATGGGCACAATTGATGTATTCATACTGCTTGTATCAGGGTTTTCATTCTTTACATTCTCTTTTTTCTCTTCGTCTGTTGTGTTTTCATTTTTTGATGACGTAGTTTCGTCCCCGTTTCCTACTGTTGTGCTTTCGTCCAAAGTAGGCTCTTCAACTCTTTCCGTTGTAGTTTCTTCGTCATCATCAGGTGTTCTAAACTCATCAATCAAATAGTCAAATTTTTCTGCTTGAGCATCAGTAAGAGGAGTAAAGTTGATTACCTTATCAACATAGGTATATTGGGTATTCATAATTGAATATCTTATATTCACCGCAAACGGAGTTTCTGCACTATCAAAATCATTGTTTTTTGCTTTGATTGTGGCAGTCTTACCCTGCACGACGGACATTCCACGGTCAAACTCAAAATCTATATCAGCACCCACTGCCTCGATTGACCAAATTTGAATATTTGATTCACCTGAAAGGTTTGTGATTTCAAGTGCAGTATCATTTGTTGAGTGATAGCCCGTGCTTGTGTTGTCAAAACGTGCATAAAGCACTTCACCGGGATTCTGTGACAAATTGAATTGCGGATATTCCTTGCTTGAAAATACATTTTTAATATCGCCCCACAAGAAATCGTGCACAAGATTCTTTGTGTATGGGTCATGCATAATCATACCGTGACCTTGACCACGTACATACCATGTGCTGTCAGGCATAAAGCCCGTCGACGCATCTATGTCAAAATCGGGCGAAATGTGGTAGTGTGTCGGGTTAGCACAAACCGTACCCGCTTTTGTATAACCCTCGGGGAAAGTTTCACCTAAAGGCATACAGGTTGAACCCGATGAGAGATATGTATCAATCAAAATATCCGAATTATATTTACCATTTACCGAATCATAGCCGTTACCGACAACATAGCCGATTCTCATACCGCTAACCTTGAGGTCAGAAAGCTTATTTGCAAGGTTTAAACCACCGTTTGATATATCATTGTGGTACTTTACTGTATCCTCATAAAGAGCACCGTTGTCTTGTGCGTTAAGACCTACATACTCAAGCGCATCTTCAAAATAATTATGAGGAACGAAGTCCCAGAGTGACGGAATAAGCACAATTCCCTCAAGCAAATCAGTATTCACAAGCGCACTGTTTACAACCTCAACGAGAAATTCGTCAAGAGTAAGGAGTTGAACAAGCCATTCCCAGTCTTTTTCATATTCAAAGCCGTGCTCTATGAATTTAATAACATCTTCGAGGTTTGCATCTACATATTCACCAGTGAAAAATGAGCCTACTGCAGATGTACCGAGAGTTGCAGGGTCACCGAACATTGCACGTCTTACATCACCCTTATGACCATAGTAATAAAGGTAACTTGTGCCGTACTGACCACCATGGCTTAAACCATAAAGGTCAACCTGTTGCGCACCTGTGATTGCCTTAACTTCTTGAATATATGCATCAAGGTCTGCCGCAGAATTCACCTGACTCTGTCGCCAGTCCTGAGTAAATCCGAAAACATTCTCTGCTCCCACTTCTGCAATTGCCATTTCAGCAACTACTGCCTCGGGAATATACTCCTCCATACCGTTTTCAATAAGGGTTGATGCACGTGTAGCCGCAGCACCGCTTGGGTATGGCACAAGATTATTCTTTGATGTGCCGTCGGGGTACATTTCAAGAGGTGCAAAATAGTCTTGCAGCACGTCAACAATTGCGTCCCCAAGTTGATTTTGATTAAGAGTAACATCAGCAAATAATCCCAAAATTTTATTGCCTATATCATCAAAATTCAAAGGCCAAGCAAGTTGAACTTCGCCGTCAACAAAAATAGGGTCACCATTTTCGTCAGCATATGCAAGACTTGGTCCTGAATAACCTTGAAGAATAACAATGGGTACTTTTTCTTCTTCCTGTGCCACAACACCAATTGACATTACAGAAAAAAGCATAAGTGCCGAAAGCATTATTGCCAATACCTTTTTCATAACAATTCCCCTTTTCAAATATATAAAATATAACCACATTTATTTTACACCTCTAAAAAAGAAAAATCAATAAAATAGCGGTACTCAAAACGAGTACCGCTGTAAAAATATTCACTTCAAATTTGTGAAAAATCACAATTATTCAGCCTTATCCTCTAAATTCCAACCGAAGTTGTATGTAAGTGAAGATGTGCAGGGGAATTCAACAACAACTGTGCCATATTTTGCAAGAGCACCCGCAAATGTAACGTTTGCGGTAATAACCATATTCTTTTCGTATGTTGCATATGTCATCTGGTCATTAACTGCATTAAAGCCTGCAGAAATTTTACAAGGATTAAAAGCGATTTCAAATGAATTTACCTTGAGATAGTTTTCTGCAACCTTGAACTGCTCTAAAATTCCGTCTTTTTCACGAACTGTAAATGCTTTTTTAACACTTGCTTCTTCGGGATTTACCGCAATATTAATTGTTCTGTAAATTTCTGACGGAACAAAAATGTATTCGCCCTCAAGCTCACCCTCTGTATATTCGGCATTGTTACCATCTTCGTCAAGGTCGTGAACATAGGTATAAGTGAGTGAGGTGTAAACAGGCGGTGTTACAATACCTGTTTTTTGGTTTGTGTCTGTATAGAGGTCTGCAAGTGTGAGCGTACTTGCAGTTTTTTCGCCAAGAGGATAAATGATATTTGTTTTATCTTGAACAAAATCTACATTTTTCATTTCCTCTTCTAACTCTACAAGGCTATAGTTCATAAGGAATGCACCTATGTTCTGTAAAGCCATATCAGAATAAAGACGGAATGCTGCACGAAGTTCAGGCTGATTATCAAGAAGATTTCCTTCTGTATCTTTGAAGAATACTGTAACCTTGCTATAATCTACAGAACCGTCTTCGTTAGTGCCTTCGCTACCGCCGTGGTTAATCCAGAAATTCTCGTTATAATAAACATAAGCATTTTCATTTGATTTAGCATCATTGATGCTATTATTGAAATAATCAAGAATCGCCTGTTGGTTTGATGTAAAAGCAGCCATTTCTTCATCAGAAATAAGTGCAATTATATTTGCAAAATAATCTTTATCGCCGAATTTTGAAACAAGTTCATAATAAGAAAGTTGAACTGTACGACTGTCAAGTTTTTTATTTGTGTTTTCAAAAAGAGTCGCAAGCTGGTCGCCGGGAAGCACATTTTTAAGGTCACCGTAAGTAAATGTAAAGTTTACATCTTTAAGGTCTGTTTTCACTGCAACGGCTTCAGGCTTTTCAACATCAGAAACTCCACAACCTGCAAAAGTTGACACCATCATAACCGCAACAAGAATGATGCCCACAATTTTCATAACATTCTTTTTCATTTATCTTTTCCCCTTTCGGTGAATTACTGTATCAATATTGGTCCTTGAGCCCTTGCTCATCAAAAAGGAACACGGTTTCAAGAACAACTTTGAGAGAATCCTCAATAGTTTTCATTTCAAGAATATCTGCCTTGTCATCACGAGTATGATAATATCTTGCGGGAGCAGGGTCCATAGATGTAAAGGCAACTGATTTAATTCCGCCCTGTTGCATTGCAGCAGCATCGGTTGAACCCAATGGTGTAGTTGTGAAATTTACGGGAACGCCTGCATTTTCTGCACCTTTTTTCATCAATGCACAAGCCTGTTTATCAAGTGCTACGGTTGCGGTCATATCCTTTGTAACCACACCCATAAAATCATAGTCACGAAGTGTATCAAGAGCCACGAAAACAGTTTCTACACCGTCGTTTTTAAATTCATCACCGTGAGCCTCTGCAAATGCCTTTGAGCCTCGAAGACCTTCTTCCTCAGCACCTACTGACATTGCTACAACCTCTGTGTTTTCAAATCGAATTTCATTGTTTCTCAAATAAAGCAGTACAGCCATTGAAACAAATACACCTGTAAGGTCATCGTTTGCACCGTCAACAACGAGCTTCCAATTGACAAAGAACATTACAGACGCTAAAAAGGGAATTGTAACTACCTGTAAAATCAATGGAACAAGTTGAAGTTGACTACTGTCAACATAAAAGCCAAATACGGAAAGCACAAGAGTTATAAGAAGACTCAACACTGCACCTACAACAACCGTTGTAACAAGCTTTGGCCCACCCAAATAAGTGTATCGCCATTCATAAGCAGTATCCATATGGCCGCCTATGATAATTCTTCTCTTTGTTTCACCACTTGCTTTTCTTGTACATATTACATTGCTTGATTCAGCCTTTTTAAAGAATGGGTCAAGCACTTTTTTGTATAAAAGAAATTCACCAACAAGGAATACAACAGCAACGAGTGTAAGTACTAAAGAAATTATATGAAAAATACCTGCAGCTACGGGGATTGCACCTGTATATGCCACAATTCCTAGAATTGCCGCAACCAGTGCCAACACACCGTCAATTGTTACCCAACTCATAAAAGCCTTGGGACTTAATGTGAATTTTTCTCTCTTGACTTCATCGGCAATAGGTGTCATCAATTTTTCAATATAATCTTGACCCTTTTCTTCACCCTCAAAGCCTGCGGCTCTTGGCCCTATTTCTTTACATACTTTTTTTATCTCTCTAACTGCAAAATTAGAGCATTCACGTACTTTTGAAGCATAATGTGTATGACTCTCATAAGCTTTCATACTGTGACCTCCACAAGTGGCATAAAATACCACACTATATTCTTTAACATTGTACCATACTTTTTTTATTTAGTCACTACAAATTTTAAAAATTTTAGAAATATTGACATCGTGACAAAAAAATAATAAACTATATTACATAATAATATAGTTTAAGGATTTTATATATGAAAAAATTGCAGTTAAAAATTAAAATGTTTTTATTAGCATTGCTTATTCTTACTCTCAGCGTTCTTATTGTTCTCTACGTGGCTTTTTGTCGTGATGGCAATTACAACTCGGTTGAAATTACACAACGTACAGAAACCACCACACAAGCACCTGAAGCAACGACGGACGATGTTTCTGCACCTGAAGAAGATTTAACCGTAACCGAGGCAGAAAGCACCACTATACCTGAAGAAAGCACAACTCAACCTCTAGTTATATGGCAGAGCTATAAACCCGCAGAAAATCTTGCAACTGAAAATTGGGCTCTTACTTTAATCAATAAAGATTTTCCCCTTGATAAAACATACTCGCCCACACTTGCCCCTGTGATTGAAGGAAGTTCAATTACTGCCGACACCCGTGTTGCAGAAGAATTCAAAAAAATGTATGCGGACGCACAAACCGCAGGCTTTGTTCTCACACCATATTCAGGATATTGCAGTTATCAAAGACAGCAAACAAACTACAATAACAAGGTTCAAGCCTTTATTCTTCAAGGTATGGCCGAGGATGAAGCAAAACAGAATGCAGAAAAAAGAATTGAACCTGCAGGTTGTAGCGAAAACGGTGCGGGACTCAGTATTGACATAATAAGTGCAAGTGCAGGTTTTGCGTCAACAAAAGAATATGAGTGGCTTACACAAAATGCTCATAATTATGGTTTTATTCTTCGATACCCCAGTGATAAGACCGAAATAACGGGAATGATTTATCAGCCATGGCACTGGCGTTATGTGGGCGTTGAAGCCGCAACTGAAATGAAATCAGGCAATTTATGTTTAGAAGAATATCTTAAAGTTACTAAAACTGAAAATTAATTATCAAATATTTAATGCGGAGTTAATAGCTCCGCATTTTTTGCATTTAAAAAGCCACTCACGAGGAGTGGCTTTAATTATTTAAAATATTAGATTAGATTGCGGGCTGTTCTTCCTCTTCTTCATCATCCTTCTTGCGTTTAAAGAGGATTATGATGAATAAGAACAAGCTAAGCACCATTGTCAGACCTAATGTAACGGGGTTTTGGAACAAATCTGCAAGAGTATCTGGGTTAGGTATAATCGGTACGTCCTTTTTAGGTCCGCCGATTGTAATAATAACACCGTCGTTATCTTTATCTTTGTCACCACCGTCATAATCATCTATATGACCATCGCCGTCTTTATCAGGGTCCTTATCATCAGGAATTCCGTCATTATCGTCATCGGGGTCGGTAACATCGGGGTCGCCGTCACCATCAGTATCGACGTCGGGGTGGTCGGGGTCATCCTTATCGGGAATACCGTCGCCATCATCGTCGTCATCTTTGTCATCGGGGATTCCGTCATCATCCTTGTCATCATCGGGGATTATTTCGCCATCGGGAAGCCCATCGTTGTCATCATCGTCATCTTCACTGTCGAGAATACCATCACCGTCTGTGTCACGTTCGGGACTATCTGGGTCGTCCTTATCAAGAATGCCGTCATTGTCATCGTCGTCATCCTCATTGTCGGGGATGCCGTCGTTGTCGTCATCGTCATCTACCTTGTCAGGAGTGCCGTCACCGTCTGTATCACGGTCGGGATGGTCAGGGTCATCCTTATCGGGAATGCCGTCATTGTCGTCATCGTCATCCTTATCATCGGGGATGCCGTCATTGTCGTCATCGTCGTCATTTCTGTCAGGAATACCGTCATCGTCTGTATCTCGATTAGGGTGGTCAGGGTCATCCTCATCCGGAATTCCATCGCCGTCATCATCGGGGTCAGGAATTATATCATCATTGTCACCATCGGGGTCAACATCTCCGGGATTATCAGGGTCACCGGGGTCAGTTTTGTCCGGGTCTTGGTCCGGAATTCCATTACCGTCGTTATCTACAATGTGAAAATCAAGATAAATAACCTTTGTTCCCTCAGGAACAAGAACTACCTGTGTGCCGTCCGATGCCTCTGTAAGAGTAATTTCATCAACTTCATCTGTAAATTCAACAACAAATGCTGTGTTTGAAAGCACTTTGTCATCTTTTGCGATTGTAACGAAATGCTTTCCTTCAGAAATGTCTTCAACCTTGTAACGACCGTCATCATCAGTAGTAGCAGTTGCACTACCAAAATCAAAGCTCATAGTAGCATCTTTAAGCTCTTTGTCGCCTAAATACACGGTACCTTCCATATCAGCCTTTTGGCAATCATCATTGGGGTCGTCCGAACATTTTTTAAAGGTAACATCAACATTAGTATCAGTAACAATATCACTGATTTTCAGATTTCCGTTGACATATTCATCTGTAACATCAACACCATTTACAGTAATGGAATCTAAATGATAACCATTTTCTGTAAAGACGCCAAGGTCGATTTCACCAAATCTGTCAATTTTAAATTGTGTTCCGTCAGCACATATTTTGCCGTTAACAAGAACAAAACCACCGTCGTTGTAATTGATTGTTACATTGTGTTCAAATGGCACAACTGTACCAATCTGTGTTGCAAAACTGGGAATAGCCGTAGCTATGAGCATTGCAATAACAACAACAATACTAAATACTTTTTTCAATGAAATCCACCTCCTTGAAAAATTTTTACCAAATCAACACGGAGGTCGATTACGGAGTAGTTTTACCGCTATCGTAAACCACTGTGAATGTAAGTGTATCTCTGTATTCGCCAACCGGTTTACCTTCAAAGCTTGTAATTGCTACTTTAACATTTTTGCCGTCTATTACATTGGGGGCTGTTGTATTTGCAGGGTTAACTGCATCGAAAGTAACTGCACCGCCACCTGTAATAGTATAATCTAATTCTTCAGCTGTGCCGTCAGCTTTCATTTTGCCACTACCTGAAACAGAAATTGTAAGAGATGCACCAATAAGAAGCTGTGACTCAACTTTATAAGTCATATCGTGTTCATCTTTATTGTTCCAAGGAATACTTGTATCCGCCGGAATTGTAACAGTATATGACCAGTCTGTGTTCTCATCAAAAGTTGTATAAACATCTGCTGTACCTGTCTGAGCACCTGTTGAAGCATCAGGAGTTGGTTCAGCCTGATTAATTTGTGTTTCGGTCGCTGCCGCAAATGCAGGAACCGCAATAGCCATCATCATTACGATAGCCATTAATAAAGCAATAATTTTTTTCATAATAATTTACTCTCCTTTAATGGAGCAGTCAAATCTTAATTAAACGATTTCTGCTGTGAATGTAAGAGTATCTGTGTAAGCATCAACAGGAACTGTTAACCAAGCTGCATTTGATGTATCAATAGTAACTGTATCAACTTTGTCAACTAACACTTCTTCAGTTGCTGTGAATGTAGCATCTGTGATTGTATAAGCAAGAGTAGCTGTTGAGCCATCCTTTTTCATAAGATATTCATCATCTGCGTCAGCAACAGAAACCTTTACAAAATCATCTGTTGCAAGCTGACTGTTGATTGTGTATTCAATTTTTGTTGTAGTTGCTTCCCAATAAATTTCCTGAGTTGCAGGAATTGAAACTGTGTACCAAGTTGGGTCACTGCCGTCTTCTTTTACTGTCTTTGTGTTAATAATTGTATCGTTACCTGCGTTTGAACCGCCTTGAACTGCTGCAAAAGCAGGAACTGCGATAGCCATCATCATTACGATAGCCATTACTAATGCTAAAATCTTTTTCATAACGTTTTCTCCTTAAAAATTTTATACCAGCTCTGCTGTGAATGTTAATGTACCACTGTAATTATCAATTGAAGCTTCTTCCCAATTTGAAGTGGGAATGTTCACCTTTACCGCTGATGTTTCGGGTGACGATGCTAAAATTACTGATTGTTTAGTGGTATATGTTGTATCACTTAAACCATATTTAAGTGTTGCAGTTTTTGCTTGATTTTTCATAGTGAAACCATCGGCTGATGATACAACAATGCTAACAAGCTTTCCTGTCTGAAGTTGACAGAATATTGAATATTCTACATTGGTGTATTCCTTTCCCCAAGGAATTTCAACTTCTGCGGGAATGGTCACTGTAAATGAGCCTTCGCCTTTATCTTTTATGCCGTCAACAACAACTTTAGTTGTTGTTCCTGCAGTACCATTATCATATTGAGTATTGGCAAATGCAGGAATACAAACTGCAAACATCATAACAAGAGCAAGAGCTAATGAAAGTACTTTTTTCATATTAAGCCCTCATTTTTAAATCAATTATGCACTAACTACTTCTGCTGTGAAAGAAATCTGTCCTTCATAAACATCATAAGGAACTGCGTCCCAAGCACCTGGTGTGATTGTAATGTCAAATTTATGTTCTTCATTTGAAACAACTTCTTTTTCTGAAAGACCGTCTGTTTTGTCTGTTGCAGTAAATTCAATTGATTTACCTGCAGCACTTGTCAAATCCTGTGATTTTGCAAGTGTAACCTGAACTTTTTTACCTGAAACGAGCTGACTTGTGATGAAATAAGATGCTTGACCGTTTGTGTTCCAAGTAAGATTAACTGAAGCAGGAATTGTAACTGACCATGTACCGTCACCAACACCTGATGTACCGTCAACGATAACAGTTGTATCACCTGCTTTTGTTGCACTATTTAATGAATTAGTTGCAAAAGCAGGAACTGCAATAGCCATCATCATTACGATAGCCATAACGAGTGCTAAAATCTTTTTCATAATATTAATCTCCTTTATCTCTATTGGAATCAACTTAAACAGCTGAGTAAACAACTGTATATGTTACTGTACCCTGATAAACTGCAGGAACTGCCTGGTCGTACTGTTCTTGTGCAATACTGATTGTAATATCTGTGTCAGGACCTTCGTTATTGTTGATTTCGTTAAATGTTTTTGCGTCAACACCGCCTGCGAGTGTGTATTCAAGTGAATAGCCTACAGCAACATCACTTGTCATTACAGCACCATTATCAGCAGCAACTGAAACTTTAAGACTTGCGCCGATAGGAAGCTGTGATGTAACTGAATAGTTAGCATCTTTAGTAGCTGTATCATCCCAAGCAAATGTGAATGATGCGGGATAAGTAACTGTGTAAGTAGCATCTGCATCTGATGTTGTTGTAGCAACTACTACCTGACCTTTTTGAGAACCGTCAGCTTCTTTTGCTGTATTTTGGTCAATAGCAAAAGCGGGAACTGCAATAGCCATCATCATTACGATAGCCATAACGAGTGCTAAAATCTTTTTCATAATATTTTCTCCTTATTTCGTCTTTATTGAAACTGTAAATGTTACAAGGTCTGCATAATTATCAACTGAAACCTGATTCCAATGCTCCGGAAGAATAAGCACATATAAAACGTCCTCAACTTTGGTTTCCGGAATAACAGATTCAGTTAAACTGAAATTACCGTTAAGAAGTGCATATGGAATTGCACCATTTACACCGTCTTTTAAAAGGTAATTATTCTGACCTTTTACATCGAAGTCTAAAACTTTTCCTGTTTCAAGCTGACACTCAACTGTGAATGGAATATAAGTATTTGTTGCACCCCAGTAAATTTCAACCTTTGCAGGAATTGTAACTATATAGTATGCGGCTTCTGTGCCATTCTCTTTTGTTGTAAGAGTGCAAATGTCTGTATTTGCCACATTATTGTTGTTATCAATTGTATTAGTGGCAAATGACGAAAAGCACATACTAATCAATAAAAGTAAAATTATTACGAGAGTTAAAATTCTTTTCATAATCTTACCCCCATCAATTAAGCGATTTAAACCTTATCGCTAAGAGTAGCTGTAAATGTAACATGACTTGAATATTCAGCGATTGTCTTATTCCAGTCAGCAACTGTGAATGTAAGAGTTTCTGTTTCGTCTGAAACTTCAACATAATCAACATCAACGTCACCTGATACTGTGTATTCAAGTGTATCAGCAGTACCATTAGCTGTCATTGTACCTGTAACACCATGTGATGTCTGGTCTGCAACTGTAACATTGAGTTCCTTGCCAACTGCAAGTTGTGTTATTACTGTGTATGTTACATCATATGTTGGCGCATTCCAAGGAATAACGATTTCTGCAGGATATGTAACTGTATAAGTACCTGCACCAACTGCTGTCGTATCTGTCGTAACAAGAACATTATCATTCTGATTTGCTCCGCCAACTTCTGAAAAGCTACCTGCGAATGCGGGAACTGCAATAGCCATCATCATTACGATAGCCATAACGAGTGCTAAAATCTTTTTCATAATATTTTCTCCTAAATGAAAATTAATTTTAAAAATTAAATGTCAACGATTTCTGATGTGAATGTAAGAATATCTTTGTATTCGTCGAATGATGCTCCATCCCAATTTGGTTTTGAAACATCAACACTAAAGCTGTATGTTGCGTCAGTTTCAGTAGCTAAAACAACGGGTCTTGTTGTTTTTGCAGTTGTTTCGCCGCTAAGTGCGTATGCAAGTTTTGCACCGCCTGCATTAACCATTTCAAAACCATTTGCATCTTTGTCAATGATTGCAACAGAAACGCATTTACCTGTCTTAAGCTGTGATGTAATTGAATACTCGAAGCTTGTGTTTTCATCGCCCCATGTAAGAGCCATTGTTGCAGGATAAGTAACTGTATAAGTACCTTCGCCAGCAACACCAGAAATATCTGTAACAACTTCTGCGTCGCCTGATTCGTTACCAACTTCAAGAGTTGCTGCAAATGAAGGAACTGCAATAGCCATCATCATTACGATAGCCATAACGAGTGCTAAAATCTTTTTCATAATATTTATCTCCTTTTTAAATTAACTAACAATTAAACGATAGCTGCTGAGAATGTAAGAATATCTGAATATGTACCAACGATTGCTCTGTTCCAAGCATCTGCTGTGATGTCAACAGAAATAACTTTTTCTTCTTTTGGATAAGTAACTGTTGCAAAGTTTACTGCTGTGTCACCTGTAAGTGCAAAATTGAGGTCAAGATTAACATTTTCTTCAGGAGAATATGTCATAACATTGTCTGAACTTGCAACTGCAACGTCAAGTGTTTTGCCATAGAGAAGGTGTGCTTCAACGAAATAGCTCATTGGAGTTGCCTCTGAGCCCCAATAAATTGTTGTATCTGCAGGAATTTCAACTAAATACCAGTCGCCGTCGCCATCTGGAACACCGTCACCATTTTCATCTTTCTGTGTGCTTGTAGTGATTGTAACGTCACCTGACTGACCGGGTTTTACGTTAAGGTCAGCTGCGAATGCGGGAACTGCGATTGCCATCATCATTACGATAGCCATAACGAGTGCTAAAATCTTTTTCATAATATTTATCTCCTTTAATTAACTTATAGTAAACAGCAATTATACTGTAACGATTGATGATGTATAAGTAAGGATGTCGCTGTACTCTTCAACAACTGCTGTGTTCCATGTAAGGTCATCAACAACAACTTTGAGTTCTACATTAGCTGCAGGATAAACATTAGCAGTAGCTGTTGTGTAATTTACAGTACCATCAAGTGCGTAAGCGAGTTCATAAGCACCATCTGCAGTTTTCATAGCACCATTACCTGCAACTGTAACATTTACTCTGTTGTTTCTTGTAAGGTGAGCTTCAACTTTGTAAGAAACGTCTGTTTCAGCTTCGCCCCAAGGAATAACTGTGTCTGCAGGAATTGTAACGATGTACTGTTCTGCATCATTACCATTTTTGTCTTTTGTATCTGTGCTGATAAGAACATCACCAGCCTCTGAAGGCTTTACTGTAAGGTCAGCTGCGAATGCGGGAACACAGATAGCGAGCATCATAACGAGTGCAAGTGCGATTGAAATTACTTTTTTCATAACTGTTTTCTCCTTTATATCAAGATTAATTTACTATTTAAACAGCATCAATATATTCAATAGTGAATGTAAGAATATCACTATGTCTGCCTGATGCCGCCTGTAACCATTGTGCTTCTGTAACACTTACAGAAAGAGGAATTGCCTTGCCGTATTCACCGGGGAAGAAAGAGATGTCCTCTGCTCCCAAAAGAGCATATTCAATGGTACGCTTTGAATCGCTTGAATTTACAAGCTTATAGTCGTTTTCGGAACTAACCGAAACCTTAACTTTTTTGGCAGGTTCAATAAGCATTTTTTCTGCTTTTACCTCACCGATTCCCATAGAAGCTGTCATCCACGGGATTTCCACATCCGCTGGGAACGATAACACATAGTCAACATCTGCTTTTGTGGAAATTTCCATTGATTGTTCCAACGCAAAAGTTGGAACTATGCAAAGCAAGAGCATAACGAGTGCAAGACCTGCGGATAAAGCTTTTTTCATATAAAACATCATCTCCTCCCTTATTATGTACCGTCGTCATAAATGACGGTATAAGTCAATGTCGTTCTGTACTCACCAAGTGCCGCTGCGTCCCAATCCTCTTGACTGATTTTAACCTCAGGCTCATCCGTGGGCTTGGTAGCGGACGAAATATTTGTTGTAAATACAGTTTCTTTGAAATTGTATGCGGTATATTCAATAGCATTATCGCCATTCATTAACTTACCTATGTTAGTTGCAGTATTGAAATTACCTGTATTATCTGCAACGTCAACGGTAAGAGTACCACCATTAAGAGATGCATTTTCTATTTCATAAGAAACACTCTTGTTTGCTGTGTCGTCCCAATCAACTGCCAAATCAGCAGGGATTGAAACAGTATAATAAATTGGGTCGGAACCATTTGTTGAAACGAACATAACGGGAATTTCAACTGTTGATACAGGTTCAAGTGTTGCCATATCAACACCGTCAGTAATCAAAGCACTGTCAAATGCCATAAGAGTTACTGTACCTTCATATTGGTTACCCGTAGGAACTTTCTTTGCCTTTGCTTCATCAACTGAGATTTCAGGGGCAAAAGCACTTGTTACTCCGTTTGCATAATCACCAAGTTTAGTGTAAGTAACCGTTCCGTCAGTTCCCGTTGAACCGTTTACATTAAAGTATCCGAAATTATAAGCAGTTCCGCCTGTCTGTGTCCACTTGTAGTCAGTAACAAGGTAAACACTTACGGTTCTGTTAAGTCTTGCCGCAACATAGGTCAGATTTGCATCTGCCGTATCAAGATAAAGCGGGTGTTCATCGGAGTTTGTAAGAACTACCTGTTCACCGTCTGCTTTACCAAGGTCCGCCGTCGGCAAGAGAAGTGCAAGTTGAACGTAATCGTAGTTAAGCTCGTCAACCAAAGCATAACGTCTTAAGAATGCTTCGTACTGACCTAAACAATACTCAATTTCATTGAGTGTAGGTGTATCAAGTACGGTTCTTGCCGTAATCTTTGCACTGACGTCTGTATATGCGTTTTCGAGTCGGCGTTCATAGGTAATAATACCGCCCTCAACCGCAGCACCGGCATTTGGTGTAATTGCCGTTGAGTTATCGTGGATAGCCTCTGCCGCATCATACATATTCATATAAGCCGCCGCAACGTCGGTATCATCACTTAAAAGCTTTTTACCGAAAACACTAATATCGGCATACATATCTGTGTAATATCCGAGAGCATTTACGGTGTTACCGTCAGCATCTGTAGTAGTTCCTGCGTACTTAACAGTTCTCAACTCGTTGTCGGAGTCTTCAGTATCAGGAATTCTGTCGGCATCATCGTCAGTATGTGAACTCAAACCGTAAATCCTTATAATGTTATTCTTAAAGGTTTCAACGTTCGCTATAATACCGTCTTTTTCAACACCCTCGTGGACATCTGCGTCACCGCCAATCAAAACTGCACGCCGTGCCGCATTATAGGCATTTGTCAATCTGTTGAAATCATAGTCTGTAATTGAGGCTCTGTCATCCATGCTCAAACGGTGATAACCTTTTTCGTACATATCTATAACTGATTGAGCTTCTTCAATACTTGTAAATCCAAGAGCTGTTAAATAGTCATCTTTATGAGTTTCGTACAAGTCTAACAAGGTTTCTTCGGCTGTGGAATATTCTTTCGCCGTTTCTGAAATCGCACCCAATGCCGTCAGCAGATTTTCTGCTGCAGTACCGTCGGCTGTTGCCGTATAAAGCGGTCGCCATTGTTCTTTTTGAATCTCATTAGTATAATCCCTGTAAAGGTTTCTATATTTTGCTTCAAGCAATGTTTCATAACAGTATTTTACTTCCGGAATTGTTTTCTGATAATCAGAAAGAGCCAAATAAGCATCTATGCACCTATCAAAAGAAGCTTTAAATTCTGCCTCTGTTGCATATGGGTCGATAGTTGAAACCATCTTTTCGAAGTTACTTGAGTCAACCGTTTTAACTCCGAAGTATTCGTCCATATTCTTAACAGTAATACCGTTGTCTTGATTAAGTTCGCCATTACAGTCTGTATTATTACTTACACGGTTTGTACAAGCAGGGTCATAAGTAAAGCCAAGACCGTCAATTGTTAAATCTTTGCCTACGTTAGCACCTGTATAATCCCAGAATGTAATTTTTGCTTGTTTGATTTTATAACCATCATCAAGAAGATTATCAAAAATATAATAATCCATTCTTAATGTACCTGGTTTAGGTACACGGAAGTTTGAAAGAGGAATACGAATAAATCCTTTATATCCTTCCAGTTTGTTAAGTGACGACGGTGCAATTGAACAAAGAGCTTTTGCATTATCATCGCCGAACCAAGCGGAGTTGTCAAGTGCTGAAGATGAAAGGTTTTGAGCTTCCCATTCACCATTTTCATCAAGCTGATAAATAACAGGTGTATCACTGAGGGTACCACCACAGAAATAACAGTTAACGTCGTTACCGCTTGAATCCTGAAGAATGAACTTAATATTCATATTCACTGCTTCAACATTGGTAAAGTCAACATACATAACAAAGGAGTTAGGAATTACACCTGCACCATATCTTGTTACATCTTCTGCGTCAGTTCCGTTTGTACTATCTGTCTTAACAGCGAGCGCACTCAAATCAAGTCCGGGAAGATTTCCCCAAGTATCTGCCTCTGCACCAAGATAGGTAGTCGAAAGTGTTGCAAGCTTTACATCACTCGACGAATTAAGGTCGCCGTTGATATTTATTGTTGCACCAAGCGAATCAGCAAAGCCCTTATTTGTAATCTGTGCATCCATTCTTGAGAAATATGTTCCCGCACTGTTATCAAGAGTTTCACCCGTTGGTCTGAAATCAGCCGGTGACCAACCAATGGCTTCACCAATCGCTGCAGATTGGTTAATTGTTTTACTTGAAACATATGTTGTAAAATTACCCGTACTGTTTACGTCAGTAGCTTTACTGTCTTCATATGCCGGGTAATCATCATAATACATATCGGACATCTGACCAAAAGTATAATTTTTCTCAAAGTCATTGAAAGGAATGTACGGATATGCACCAATTGACTGACCTGTTCTTACCTCTTCACCCATAACCAAGTCATAAAGCTCAAGGAACTTTTCTTCTGATTCCTTACCCAACAACTCATAGTGAGAAAGGTTGAAGGTTTCATAAATTGCCATTAACTGTTTAAGAGTACCCTGCAATTCTTCGTCTGTATGACTTGCAAATTCTGCAGTAGGAAGTCCCTCAACAGTATTTTCAAAATAGATAACCGCATTATAGTTTGACTCGGCATTTTCTGAATAAACATACTCAACAAACTCTTCTGCATCTTTATAACGATTGTAAGCATCGGTATGACCAAGAGCTTTTAGCTTCTCGATTGCCTGTGAAACCTTTTCAGCATCTGAAAGAGCTGAATCCTTAGCAATACCGAAACATTCAATATAATTAAGAATAATGTCGTCAACCAAATCCTTGGCTGTCAAGTCATTAAGTGAAGGAATTTCACCAAAGTACTGCATAATGTATTCTGCAACAGCCTTTGGAACCTGAACAGTTCTGTCGTAGAAGCCTGACATTTTTCTACCAAGGTCCGCTGTACCACTACTATTAACAGTAGCACCTTCTTGTGGGAATTTAATTGCTGATGCATCTGTTACGTAACCCGCACTATCGAACGTACCACCTGTGTTTTTCTGACAGAACATAACCTGGTCAATGTAGAAAGATTTATGAACTGACTCTGCCGTCCACTCTGCAACCTGAACACCCGCTGAAACAAGGTCTTCAATCGCAGTAAGGGGGTCGTTAACTGTGAATGTTACTGAACCATCATCTGCATATGTTTCTGTGATATCGCCTTGAGGAGCTTTAAGAGTATTATTCTTTGTATTACCATTACCCCATGTTTCGCTTCTTTCATAGAGAATAATCACATCTGTTACACAAGTACCTGCAGGATTAATCTTAATTCCGTAACCGGATTGGCTCGCTGCATATGGTTCTGCTGTTTTTGTTGTGCCGTCCGGCATAATAAGTTTATCATTTGCTGTAACACTTTCAGAAAGAACATATGCTGCGAGGTTGTCTGCATTACCCTCAGGAGTATCGCAACCGCCCTTTGCCCAAGATTCCAAAGTTACCGAGCTTGTCATATATTGGTCTTCTTGTAAAATGAAATACTCAATCGGAACACGAACAAAACCCTTATAACCTGAAAGATTTGTAAAATAACCATCAGTCATCGAAGTTGATTCCCAAAGGCCATCAGCATTCTGAATATAAATACCTTCACTAACTGTTCCGGCATTTACACCAGCTACAGACACAGTTGAAAAAGTTTTACCATAATGAGAATATTCGTTTTTCTTTGTGTCATCTCTATAATGTTCAAAAGATTTCTCGTTAGCCGATAAAGTAAATGCAAATTTATTAATTTGAGCACGGCTTAAATCAACATAGAACCAAACCTCTTCAGCATTTGAAAAGTCGTAGTGGTTACGGCTCCAAGTAGTTGTCATGATATATGGGGTTCCGTTGTATGCATTAGCTATCCATAAACGATAACCTGCACCGCCATCATAACCCATACCAGCCATCTGACCATTAACGTCAATCAATTCTGCACTTTGACGTTCAGAGTAGTCCGGACTCGTTGAACCACCATCCGATTGATTGGAATTATCAATCTTCGCATTACCTTTCTGTTCAAAAAGCAACATTTCACGAACAACCCAACTCTCATTAGGTGAGAAGTCATCGTTAATAATGTAGTAAGGAGTTTTTGTGAGAAGTGTATGAATTTTATCTGACACCCAACCGTCGCTGTCAACCGCCTGAATTGATACGTCATAACTCGCATCAACTTCATAATCTTCAAGGCTTTCAAATGCACCCGGCCAGTAATAGATTGAGTTAGGATAGTTGTTACCCTCTGTGTTATCTACAGAAAAAGTACCTACACGACCATCTGCATTATTCAAATTAAAGTTTTCTGACCAGATTTCAGTACGAGTACCGTCATCTTCAAGCTTTGTAATGGTCATAACATAACTTGCAATTGATTTCTTTGTAGGTGCTGCCTCTGTGTAAGTGTTCCACGTTGCCGCCGCATTTGCGTGTGGGAATGCTACACTCAAACTACCGTCAGCATTAAGAGTTGCGATAAAGTTAGTATTGACCGCAGCCTCATTACTACCGTCACCCCAATAAGGTGCGGGGTCATATGAGCCCTCTCCGACTGCCCCGACCATTAACACGGGGATTGAAGAAACAATCATTATTAAACTCATTAAAATCGAGAGTGCTTTTTTAGTGATATTCTTCTTTTTCATTCTCATCTTCCTTTCTTCAAAAGGTATCTATAAAATGAACGGGAATTTTATTCCGCCTCTGCTTCGCTTACCTTAATCTTTGTTGCAACAACCATATTGTTAAGCTTTGTTCTCTGTTGGTCAAATGAATACGGCTGTTGCATTACAACTGCATCATATTCACCAACATCAAGTGTTCTCGTAATTGAGAACTTTGAAATTGAATAACCGGGTTGAACAAGCCCCGATTTATAAATCATTTCGTCTGCATCATCAATCTTCTTGTTACCGTTTTTATCAAGATAGATTGTGAATTCCATAAAGCAGACACCTTCATTCTTTTTATGGTTTGTAAGAATTACGTTCTGCTCTTTCTGATTTGCCTTGAAATTCATTTCGGGAATACCGACAATTGTTACATTTTTGTTTGATGTATCAATTTTTGAAGGTAGGTCAAGCTTACCCTCACCAATTTCGGCATCCGTATCAAGAATTAATGGTGCTGTTGTAGTAGTTGTTTCAGGCTCAGCACCTGTTTTTACAAGATATGCTGTTCCAAGAACCAAAGCCACAAGTAAAAGCAAACCAAGTAAAGTCCAAAGAATAATTGCACCGATATTATCTTTCTTAACCGCTATAAATGAGCCCGTTTCAAGCTCTATGTAACCAATGGTCTTATATCTTGAGCCCGATGTTGCTTTATAAACGGTTTCTTCAATTCCGTCAACTTCAATTGTGCCCGCTTCGTCCTTACCGTATTTAAGCTGACCTACAACACGAATACCCCCATCAGGATAAAGTGCTTTCATTTCTTTGACGGTGTAATAACCAACCTCAAAGCCGGTATCTTTATTATAGTATGACTCTGTATAGTCATTTCCTGTTTTAATAATGAATTGTGCCAAAATAAGTTCCTCCAATAACGCACATCTTAAAATTAAAGATAGTTATAGATATAGATTTACAATTTAACATTATTATTTTAATACCATTTTTTTCAGTTGTCAACACTTTTTATTGTATAATTTTATTAGTTTTTTTAAATATTTCGACATGTTTTTGTCAATCTACTATAAATTATATCTAAATTATGAACACTAACGATTAAAATTGTTCAATAAACTCATTGTTCAGTATTTTTTTGACTAAAAACAGCCTTATAGACGTTTTATAACTCAACCTCTCAACAAATTGGGAGTTGTAGAATTGATTTGTATGTACTGTTTATGGTAGGGCGGGGTCTTGACCCCGCCGAATAACATATGGTAACTCAACGGCGGGGTCAAGACCCCGCCCTACCGACGTTATTATTTATCCCAACAAATTCAATTTTATCAGGTTAAATTATTTACAATATGTATAACAAAAAAGCGAGAGTTTCCTCTCGCTTTGATTGTTATGACGATTAAAACCGCCCATTGTTAAATTAGTCTTTCTTTGCAAGTTCTGTCAAAGATGTTGCAAGACCTGCAAGTCCCTGAATTTCTGACGGAATAATAATCTTTGTTGCCTTGCCGTCGGCAGCCTTTTCGAATGACTCAAGAGCCTTGATGCTGATAAATTCCTGACTTGGTTGTACCTTGTTAATCATTTCAATACCTGCAGCAGTTGCTTCTTGAATCTTAAGGATTGCAGCAGCCTCACCCTCTGCCTCACGGATTTTTGATTCCTTAATCGCATCGGCACGAAGAATTGCAGATTCTTTTTCACCCTCTGCAACGAGGATTGCGGCTTTCTTTTCACCCTCTGCCTGAAGAATCTTTTCACGACGTTCACGTTCTGCCTTCATCTGCTTTTCCATTGAGTCTTGAATTTCACGAGGAGGCATAATGTTTTTAAGCTCAACACGGTTAATTTTGATACCCCATGCATCTGTTGCCTCGTCAAGAACTTCAGTAATCTTTGAGTTGATTGTATCTCTTGATGTGAGAGTTGCGTCAAGCTCAAGGTCACCAATGATATTACGAAGTGTTGTTGCAGTAAGGTTTTCAATAGCCATCATTGGTCTTTCAACACCGTATGTGTAAAGTTTGGGGTCAATAATTCTGTAGAAAACAACTGTGTCAATTGACATTGTTACGTTATCCTTTGTGATAACCGGCTGTGGTGGGAAATCAACAACAGCCTCTTTAAGACTTACTCTTTTTGCAACTCTGTCAATTACAGGGATTTTCACATGAAGACCTGTATCCCAAGTTGAATTATAAGCACCAAGTCTTTCAACAACATAGGCATTTGCCTGAGGTACAATACGTACATTTGCCACGATAATTGCAATTACAATCGCAATAAGAATGATGGGGATAATTAAAAATTCCATAAATTTTCTCCTTTTTATAAATTATTTCTTATTTATTACAAGAGTAGTGCCTTCTACCCTCTTAATAACAACTATTTCGTCTTTTGGAATTGTGTCTCCGTTTTCGCTGACAGCCCTCCAATAAACGTCGCCTACAAGAATTCTTCCCGAAATTGGTGTAGTGTCTTCAGTAACAACCGCCGTTTTGCCCAACAATTTTTCATTTTGGTCAACATCGTCAACGGGCTTTTTGATATGCTTTTTGTAAATTTTGCGGGCCACCACCATAAACACGGCACTCAACACCACAAAAATTGCAATCTGCCAAACCAAGCTGTCTATAACAAAAGTCAGAAGACAGACTATAATTGCCGCCGGCACAAACCAAATCGACACAAGTGTTGTTGTTAGCAGTTCAACCACAAGAAAGAAAACCGCTACCCCAAGCCACGCAACCCAAGGGTTGCTTAAAATGTATTCCATATTCTCACTCCTATAACAAGAATTTATTCATCTTTTTGAATTTCTTTTGCAAAGGTTATAAGCATAGGTGTTTTTGCCTTTGTAATTGCTGTACCGCCCAGATAAACATCTGTACTCACAACCTCCCAACCATATTTTGCCATATCATTCATTTTTGTTTCTGCATCGCAAAGCTTTACCTCTATTATTTTATATTCTTTTTGCATTGGTTTTAACTCCTTTTTCTTAATATCAACGAATTTCAGCAAATGCTTGTTGTGCCAAGTCCCTCATTCTTGTTGAGAGAATTGCAAGAACCATTGCCTTTAATGCCGTTTTTAATTTATTTCTCGAAACATCGTCGTGCATAATTGCTTTTTCTATACTCTCATCAATGATTAAATCCAATTTTTCTGTATCATAAATCGCATTATTATCACATTGATAAATCGCACTACAAAGAATATTAAAGAGGTCTTTGTCAGGCAAAATGTCGTCAGAGCGGTCTTCAACTGAGCCATTTATATAACTCATTAAATATGTTATCTGTTCAAGCTGCATTGAGCCCCGCATCATATTTATAAGAATAATTCGCATCAATTGTTCTTCGCCGTAACGTTTACCCTCGGGGTTTTTTACCCAGCCACGTTTAACCCAATTTTGAATTGTTGAGGGTTCAAGCCCCGTCACCTCTGACACTTGTGAGAGAGTCAACCCCTTTGTAACCGTAAGCAAGGGCGCTATTGTTGAAAAACAATCTTCTGCAACTATTGGGTTAAAATCCAACATCGTTCCGGGAATTTTCTCAACCATTCTGCCACCGCCTTTCTTTAATGTGATTTGATTATATCACAAGTTCACGTGAACTTCAACAGGGTTTACGTGAAATGTTTGACAAATTTTTAACATCGTTTTTGTGCATTATGCTATAAAAAACAAAAAAGAGCAGAAATTCTGCTCTTTAATAATAGTGTTAAGATATCATCTCATTTATTTTTCTTTTTGCTCTTTTCAAAGTCTTTGAAAGAAAAACTGCACTCAATATGAGTGAAACACATTCTGCTATTGGGAATGCGAACCACACAAGTTCAAGACGTTCAGTCTGTGCAAGAAGCCATGCCGAAGGCAATAACACCACCAACTGACGACATACCGAAACAATCAAACTATATGTGGGATTTCCGATTGCTTGACATACCGAACCTGCAATAATACAAAAACCTGCAAAAACAAAATGAATACCGATAATCCTTAATGCAGGAACACCTATTGTCAGCATTTCTTCTGAAGCATTGAAAAGTGACAACAAAATATGAGGACAAAGTTCAAATGCAAGTAATCCTATAGCCATTATTGACATAGCAATAACGATTGATAAAAACACCGTCTTTTTAATTCTGTCAAGTCGTTTCGCCCCGTAATTATATGCGATAATCGGAACCATACCATTGTTAAGTCCGAAAATGGGCATAAAAATGAAACTCTGCAATTTGAAATATGCACCAAAAACTGCCGTTGCAGTTGTGGTAAATGCAATAAGAATTTTATTAAGGCTGAACGTCATAACCGAACCGATTGATTGCATTATAATCGACGGCAAACCTATTTTATAAATCTCTTTGACGATTTTTGTATCCCACCGCATAAGTTTTGTAGTGATATGCACTTCGGGATTGAATTTAATATTGAATATAATTGCCATTAAACCTGCTACTATCTGACCTGATACGGTCGCAATCGCAGCACCCGCCACTTCAAGTCTTGGAAAACCAAAAAGACCGAAAATAAGAATGGGGTCAAGAATGATATTAACCACCGCACCAACGAGATGTGTAATCATTGTAAGGAACGTTCTGCCCGTTGCCTGCAAAATCTTTTCAAAGCAGAATTGTGTGAAAATTCCTATTGAGGCTACAAGGCACACGGTTGCATAATCAGTTCCGTATTCAATAATTTCGCTCACATCTGTCTGCATTATAAAAAACGGACGTGCAAAGAAAATACCTATCACGACAAACACAATACAACTTAATCCAAAAACAAATATACCCGTGTTTGCAACCCTGTTTGCTCTGTCAATTTTTTTTGCACCCAAAGATTGTGAAAGAAGTGCGTTCATTCCCACCGCTGTACCGCCACACACAGCAATCATCAATTGTTGCAACGGAAAAGCAAGGGACACCGCATTCAATGCATTTTCACTTAACTGAGAAACGAAAATACTATCAACAATATTGTAACATGCCTGTACAATCATTGAAATCATCATCGGTGCCGACATACTTATCAATAATTTTGCTACGGGCATTACTCCCATTTTATTTTCTTGAGGCGGAACACTATTTTTAACATTTTCCAATTTTACTACCCACTTCTACACAAATTTCAAGCCGTACAGTTTGTACGGCTTGAATAATTAAGATTATTTATTGTTTATTTACGCTTTCTCTTGCTATCGTCGTCATGACCGTAACCATAGCCATAACCATAACCGTAGCCATAACCATAACCGTAGCCATAACCATAGCCTTTTCTACGTTTACGGCTGAGTTTAACAAAGCTTGAAGCAGAGCCATTATCAGCATCATTATAGATACAACCGATAACTTCTTTACCTGTACTTGTCATATCTTCAATAGTCTTCTTGATTCTACGCTTTGATGAATGGTCTCTTCTAACAACCATAACACTTGCATCTGCATACTGAGCAATAATAGCAGCATCAGCAACAAGACCTGCAGGAGGTGTATCAATAATAATGTAGTCGAACTTGTTCTTTAATTCTTCCATAACATCTGCTGCTTCATCAGAAGAAAGAAGTTCAGCAGGGTCAGCAGTTGGCTGACTTGTAATAAGAAGGAACAAGTTGAACTTGTCTGAATATTTAACAGCTTCATTAAGACTTGTTTCGCCTCTGATGATACCTGCAAGACCTAATTCGTTAGTTGCAGAAACACCAAGTTCTTTGTAAACTGATGGCTTACGAAGGTCAGCATCTATCAAGAGAACTGACTTGCCGATTTTTGCAAGTGCAAGTGCAGTATTTGTTGCAGATGTTGTTTTACCCTCATTAGCAAAAGTACTTGTGAAAACAAATGCTTTATAATCGTGACGTTTAGCGGCTGTTTCAAGCTTTGTTCTAATAAGCTTGAATGCTTCAATAAACATAAAGCCCGTCTTTCTGTCAGTGATAAGCAAGTTCTGTTTCTCGCCTTTTTTATCTGACTTTTTAATATGAACAACCGAACCGAGAACCTTATGACCGATTTTATTTGTAATATCATCAGGGTCTTTAACTGTATCTTTGATGAAGATAATTGCACAGAGAATAAGCACAACTATACCTGCACCTGCTACAAAGCCGAGTAATGTGTAAAGCAATGTACTGCTGTCGCTATTAGCTTCTTCAGGCATTACAGGAGGGTCAATCATAATAGCACGTGTGCTTTGGTATGCCTTATCTGTAATCTGGTTATAATTGTTAACATAGCTTACTGCAACCGCATATGAAGCACCTGCGTTAGGGCTTGTAACTGAAAGAGCTATAATCGCAGTATCTTCCATAAGAGTTGACTTTATCATACTCTTAACATCTGCACCTGTAAGAGGCTCACCGTCAACAGTGTAACCGCTGTTCTCTGCAACGATTTCCATAAGACTGTTTGTCTCAGTCATAATGTACTGATAGTTCTTTGCAAGACTGATACCCGCACTAATGTCAGATGAACTCTGTCCGCCAACCTGTGCATTTTCACCCTTATTATCAATAACAAAACGCATAGTACAAGTATATGTAGGAACATATGTTGCTTTCGCAACAGCGAAGCCGGCACTTGCACAGATAATTGCTGCAAGAACAATTATCCACCATTTTTGCATAACACGAACCGCATATTGAGCAATAGTCTGAAAATCTATTCCTTCATTTACGGGAGTATTTTTTGTATTGTATTCCATAATAAAGCTCCTATCCACTTTTTACTGAATTTATTACATTCAGTTTATTATATCAAAGCATTTTGCGATATGCAATATATTTTGACAAAAATTTATTTTATGCTTTAGTTTTCTGATATTTTACCGTCGCCAATCGTTATAATACGGTCACATTTTTCTAAAACACTTTCTCGGTGAGTGATAAAAAGAACAGTAATATCGTCACGTGCTTGAAGATTGTCAAGCATTCTGCTTTCACTTTCAGCATCTAAAGCACTTGTTGACTCATCCATTAAAAGAATTTTGCCCTTTCCTAAAAGTGCACGTGCAACCGCAAGACGTTGGGCCTGACCCTCAGAAATACTTGAACCGCCTTCGCCCAACTGAAAGTCCAATCCGCCCTCAAGCGTATAGGCAAATTCAGCGCAGGCATCTGTAAGAGCCCTTTCAATCTGTTCGTCCGTTGCATCGGGACAAAGCAAGGTTATGTTTTCTCTTACCGTACCACTGAAAAGCATATTGCCTTGTGGCACAACCGAATAAAGTCTTCTCGACTCAACACAAGGTGCATCACCCGTTGTAGTTTTTATTACTACTGAACCACTGTTAGGCTGATAAAGTCCCGTAATAAGTTTAAATATTGTAGATTTACCCGCACCCGACGGACCTTTTATACCAACAAAATCACCTTTGTTGATTACAAAATCCGATTTTTCAATAACGCACTCATCACCATAACCAAATGTTACATTTTCTGCGTTTATTGAGATAAAATCGTCATAGCTTATTTTTCTTTTGTGCTCATATTCTTTTTCCAAATGAGATATTTCAATCAATCTTTGAGCGGAGGCGGTCATAGCAAAAAAGGCGGGTAAAACACCTGTTATACCGATAACCGGTGACTGCAACTGATTCACAAGTTGAATTATTGCAACTACAGTACCAAGACTCATTGTGCCCTTGAAAATTCCATAAGAGCCATATGCCATTGCAACGAGAAAGCCAGCAGCAAAAGCAAGAGAAAAACCAATATTTGCTATAATTGTAAATGTTTTTTTCTTAACCTTCTGTTTATAAAGTTTGCGTTGATGATTTGCCGAATTTGCGAGTACTTTCTTCTCTATTCCGAACACTTTTACCGCAAAAAGATTTTCAATCATTTCCTGCATAAAAGCACGAACTCTTGCGTCTTTTTCCTGCACTCTCTGATGCAATTGCTTCAACGATTTGCGAAAAATTACCGCAACTACTATTATTAAAATTCCACACCCGATAAACAAAATTGCAAAACGTTTGTCGAGTGTAAAAAGTGCAATCGCAGCACTGCCGATACGCACAATGTACCCTACAACCGATGGCAAAATACTAACATAACTGTCACTCACAAGAGAAGCATCCGCTGTCAATCTCGCCATCAAGTCACCGCTGTGACGTTCGTTTGATGACCCATATTCACCGTAAAGTATGCTTGAAAACACACTTGTTCTCAACGCAATTTCAGCCTTGCCCTGACCCATCGCCTCAATAAGCGATGAAATAACACGGGTTGCCATCTGCGATAAAATTAACAATAATAAAAGCAATGTATATCTGAAAAGTCCGTCTGCATCAAGTGCTTGTGCATAGTCCATTACTTTCTTTGACAGCATTGCAAATAATGTAACGCACAAAGCCGACCAGGCATTAAGCATACAAAGTGTAAGAATTTCACGTCTTCGCTTACCACACTTTTCATATACCCATTTCAATACCGTAAAATCTTTCATTTTCTAATCACTTTTCATTCGTCGATAAGATTATATTTTCTCATTTTTTCAATGAGTTTTTCCACATCTGCCTGAACAATTTCTGCAGAAACCTCGTATTTTTCTGAAATCTTTTTCACAATTTCATCAACTGAATTTGTGCCGTCAAGAAGCATAAACACATCTGCGCCCACACTATTAAAAGTAATTACGCCGTTAAAATCCATTTTCTGTTTGCCGGTTGCAATAACAATTTTACTACCTGCAACGTCTTTCAATATAAAACCGTCTTTAATTTTCACTGTTAATCAACCTCTCTATTTCATTATAAGCGACAATTGCCGCTTCATCATCCATATTGCACCCTAAAGAAAATACGGGAACATTACGAAGTATATTGTCAACATACTCCAACATTTTTTCTGCCATACCCTTATCGTACGGGTTAATCGTCTGCTCAAGAATAAGTCCTACTGCTTGTGCAGGCACAAGTCTTTTTACTTGATTGGTTTCACTGCGATGCAAAAATATGATTGCCCTCACAGGAAGTTTAACATTGATGTTCTCATCAGTTTTTCCTGAAAACGGAGTTCCGCAGGCATACCATTTGCCGTCTTCACACATCAATGCGGGCTTATCGTCATTGATAATTCTTGTGTTTTCAAACATCTTAAGCCACAAATGAGTGTGAGTGGATTTTCCCGTACCGCTACGTGCAGAAAAAAGATATGCAAATCCGTCTTTTTCAACACAGGAAGAATGCAACATCATTCCGTTATGCTTTAACAACTCGTTATAAAAAGCTTCACAGGTCCACATATACTCGTGCTCATCCCTTGACATATGTGGCAGTTCCTTTTGCTTTTCGTCAATAAAAGTTTCTTTAATATTGATTTTTATTTGAGTTTCGCTACTGTCAAACTCCGCTTTGTATGGTGCAGAACGTTCAGCAAGTAATTCACCGTGAACTTTATATTCAGTTTTTAGCCCTGCAATAATAAATTTTTCCATAATTATTCGTTCGTTCCTGTTTTAATTCCAAGATATGGTGCCGGGTCAACTCTGTTACCGTTTACACGCACCTCAAAGTGAAGATGCGGACCGGTTACAAATCCCGTTGAACCAATCTGACCAATCTGCTGACCCCTTGTTACATATTCACCCGCTGAAACTCTGAGTGAACCGGGTTTCATATGAGCATAAAGTGTTGAAAGACCATTTCCGTGGTCAATAATTACACAATAACCATAAGAGCCATTGTACTTGGCAAGTGTTACTCTGCCCGACTCAGCTGCAACAACGGGGATACCCGTGCTTCCGCCACCGGGTTTAACCATATCGATACCACCGTGCCAACCATTAAGACTTCTCTTACCGTAATATGAAGAAACTCTGTTCGCACCAATTGTAGGCCATACAAACCTGCCATAAGAAACAATATTGCCCGAAGTTGAACTGTTCTGTTTTGTACCAACCTGTATTTTTTCATCAACAGCCTCACGAATTGTTGTTCTTGAGACCTCTTTTGATGAAACTCTCACACCGTCAATATATGTTACGAGTTCAGTTACTTCTTCAAGACCCTTTACACCCTTCACGACGGTTTTCTGGTCACCTTTGTAAAGACTGTTAGTGTTTACTTTTACCGTTTCAAAAGGTATTTCAACCTGCTTAGTTTCAGTTTTTGTAATCTGAACACGAATAAAGTTAACTTCGTTTGCAAGAAGCACCTTTTGACCAATATAAATATTTTCTTTAAGTTCAGGATTAAGATTGAACAACTGTGTTGTTGTCATATCAAATTTCTGGGCAATTTGAGAAACCGTGTCGCCCGCCTGAACAATATAGTGACGTGCTTCACTCTTTTTAGAATTAAGCTTCTCGTTAAGATATGAAGCATCTTTTACTGTATTTTCGTTATCAGGATACAAGCCCTGAACATACTCAATTTCCTCAACAAAGCTTACAACCGCATTTTCTTCACCGGTTTCATGCTCGGCAAGAATACTATCAAAAACGCTTATGGCATCTGTTTCATTTTTCAACGCACATATAAAAGAGCCGTCAACATAAATTCCACAAGCATTTGTAATTTTACTGTCTGAATTTGCAATAAGCTTGTCACAGATTTCATAAGAATTACTTATCTGGCTAAGCTTTACGGGTTTGATTTTATAATCTGCCTTACCAATCAGTTCTTTTTCTTGATTGCTGTCAGATGTCATATTTGATGCGGTAATATCAAGACGGTCATAAGCCAATTCACGAGCTTCTTTATAATCTGCCTCACTTCTCACGTAACCTACAACCTGATTGTTATAATTTATTTCAAGAGCAAAAGTTGTGTCAGCCCACATACTTGCAATATTGAATAATAAGCAGAATGACAAAATTGGCAAAAGAATATTGAACACATACAAAAAGGCTTTTTTGTACTTGCGATAAGCCGCCTTTACATATAAACCCAATCTTTTTATGCTTTTTTTATTCTCATCTTCTGCCGCAATTTTAAGCGAAACTTTTTTTACATCGGCAACAAGGTCACGGAATTCGTCAACTATTTCGTGGAATGTCTTCAATGCAAATTTATCAACAACAATTATGATTGTGAAAATGAGAGTTCCCATTGCTTTTATTGGTCTGAGCAACAGACTCCAAAGCCAGCGGAAAAATCTTTTTCCGTAGCGGATTGTTTGAAGACCTAAATAGTATATTTGGTTGTAAATGATTTCTGACATAATTCATTCCTCATTTGAACGCATATATATTGAGAGTATATCACAAATTATCACAAAAGGCAAGGTGCGATTTAAGGGTTATTGCGTACCTCTTCTAATCTAAAAATTTTTAAATATGCGGTTTACTTTTCTTATAGGTTGTTGTATAATACATATAATTGTATAATTATGTTCAAAAAATGATTTGGGGTTGATAAAATGAAAAAAAGTACAAAAAAGTTTTTAGGTTTTGCTGTTCCCACCACAGTCCTTGCTCTTTTGGCAAGAAAAAAATATGTTGACATTCGTTACGGTGCAAAAAACGCAAAAGACACTCTTAAATTTTCTGAAATTGCAGAGGGCGAAAAAGATGGTGTTCACCTCACCGCACACAGAGGTCTTTCTTCAGTTTGCCCTGAAAACACAATCGAGGCTTTCAAAGAGGCTGCAAAATATAATTATTATGCCCTTGAGTGCGACGTTCATTGTACAACTGACAACAAATGGGTAATTATTCACGACTGTATGCTTCAGTCAATGGCTGAAGAAAAGGGTGACGTTAAGAAGATGTCATATGAAACCCTTTCAAAAATCAAGTTTACTAATGGTGCAAATATTAAAGATTATCCTGACGCAACTGTTTGTCTTGTTGAAGATTTTATTGAAATCTGTAAAGAGGCAAATATCCGTCCTATGATTGAAGTTAAAGACAGACGTGTTGAAAAGGTTGCAGATTTGCTTGAGATTATCCGTAAATATGAAATTGAAGACAGTGTAATTCTCATTTCATTCCACGAAGCTGTACTTCGTGAATTCAGAAATCTTTCACCGAAGATGGAGCTT
Source organism: Candidatus Fimenecus sp. (assembly GCA_045594885.1). GTDB lineage: Bacteria > Bacillota > Clostridia > Oscillospirales > Acutalibacteraceae > Fimenecus. The sequence continues at coordinate 67,482 of JAZNZJ010000026.1, forward strand.
TGGCTTCTTGTTCACGCAATCACAGACGAAAAACTTCAAGAATGTATCGAAAACAACAACGGTGTGGCTTTTGAGGCTTCACGTAATGTTAAAAAACCCGAAATGATTCAAAAAATCCATCATAACAAGCTCACAGCAGCTTGTTGGACCGTTGACACAAAAGAAATGCTCAACGAAATGATTAAAAACGGTGTGAAATATATCACAACAAACGCAATTCTTCCCGAATAAGAGGTACAAAATGATAGACTGCAAAAAAATTGCTGATTTGATTTTCAGCGATGTGGACAAGTCCACAGAATATTATGAAGAGCTTTACCCTGCAAGAGTTTTGCCCGAGGGTGCAAGAGTAACAAGATTTGCTCCAAGCCCCACAGGGTATCTCCACTTTGGCGGACTTTACGCAGGCTTTGCCTCAAAGCTTACCGCTGACAGCACAAACGGTGTTTTTATGCTTCGTATAGAAGACACCGACAAAAAACGTGAGGTAGAAGACGGTGTTACAGGTATTGTGACAGGTCTTAAGGCTTTTGGAGTTTCTCCCGACGAGGGTGTAACGGGATTTAATACCGAATATGGCAACTATGGTCCTTACACACAGAGTCACCGCCGTGCAATTTACCGTGCATTTGCAAAGAAACTTATGGAGGAGGGCAAGGCTTACCCCTGCTTCTGTACTCCCGAAGACCTTGACGAAATTCGTGCAAAGCAAGAAAATGAAGACATCAAGGGCTACTACGGTGCTTATGCTAAATGCCGTGACCTTACCGACGAAGAAATTATTGAAAAAATCAATGCGGGTGTGCCCTACACAGTAAGACTTCGTTCAATTGGTGATATTTCAAGAAAAATCAAGTTTGACGATATGATTAAGGGCAAAATTGAAATGAGCGAAAATGTGAATGACGTTGTTATTTTAAAGGCTGACGGAATTCCCACCTATCATTTTGCTCACGCAATTGACGACCATTTAATGCACACAACTCACGTTGTGCGTGGTGACGAATGGATTGCATCAGTACCACTTCATATTGAACTTTTCAGAGCATGTGGCTTCAAGCCCGTTAAATATGCTCATATTGCCCCCATTATGAAAGAGGAAAATGGCGGTAAACGTAAGCTTTCAAAGAGAAAAGACCCCGAGGCAAATGTTTCTTACTACATTGAAAAGGGTTATCCCGAGGCTTCTGTTAAAGAATATATGCTCACAATTCTCAATTCTAACTTTGAAGAGTGGAGAAAGGCTAATAAAACAGAGGATATTTCTAAATTCCCATTCAATCTTAAAAAGATGAGTGTTTCAGGTGCACTTTTTGATATGGTTAAATTTAATGATGTATCAAAAAATGTAATTTCTGTTATGACTGCAAAGCAAGTTTATAAACTCGTTACCGATTGGGCTATGGATTACAATGAAGTGCTTTATGCACTCTTTGTTGATGATAAAGAAAAAGCAACAGCAATTCTTAACATTGACCGTGATAATCCAAAACCCCGTAAAGATATTGCGTGTTGGGAAGAAGTTGAAAATTATGTTTCATTCTTCTACAATGAGCTTTATGATGCCGACTACACCCTTCCCGAGCATATCGCAAAAGAAGATGCAGTTGAAATTTTGACAAAATATAAAGATATGTATTCTGAAAATGACAGCAAAGAAGAATGGTTTAACAAAATCAAAGAGCTTTGCTCTGCTTGTGGCTTTACCCCCAACGTTAAAGAATACAAGCAAAACCCCGACGCATTTAAAGGTCACGTGGGTGATGTTTCAACAGTTATACGTGTTGCAATTACTTCTCGCACAAACACACCTGATTTGTATTACATTATGCAGATTTTAGGTGTTAATGAAGTGATGAGCAGAATTGACAATGCGATAAATTCATATAAAGCATAAAGAGGTTACAAAATGGAAGAAGTAACAAAGATTTCAAATTTTATTCACGACTTTATTGATGAAGATTTAGAAAACGGAGTTTACAATAAAGTGCAGACCCGTTTCCCACCCGAGCCCAACGGCTATCTTCACATTGGTCACGCAAAGGCTATTTGCATTAACTTTGCAACAAGTAAAAAGTACAATGGTGAGTGTAATCTTCGTCTTGATGACACAAACCCTCAAAAAGAAGACACAGAGTATATTGATGCTATTAAAGAAGACATTGAATGGCTCGGCTTTAAGTGGAACAAATGCCTTTTTGCATCAAGCTATTTTGACTACATCTATGAATGTGCAGTAAAGCTCATCGAAAAAGGCTTAGCTTATGTTGATGACCTTTCTGCTGACGAAATAAGAGAGTACCGTGGCACACTTACAGAAGCAGGCAAAAACAGTCCATATCGGGAAAGAAGCATCGAAGAAAACCTTGATTTATTCAAGAGAATGACTGACGGTGAATTCCCCAATGGTGCAAGAGTTCTTCGTGCAAAGATTGATATGGCAGCGGCTAACATCAATATGCGTGACCCTGTAATTTACAGAATTGCTCACGTGTCACATCACCAAACAGGTGATAAATGGTGTGTATATCCAATGTATGACTTTGCTCATCCGTTGTCGGACGCAAAAGAAGGTGTTACACATTCTCTTTGCTCACTTGAATTCGAAAACCACAGACCACTTTACGATTGGTTCTTAAAGGCACTTGACATTGAAATGCCACCAAGACAGATTGAATTTGCACGTCTTAACCTTAACTACTGCCTCACAAGTAAGAGAAAATGTCTTGCACTTGTAAACGAGGGCATCGTTGATGGTTGGAATGACCCAAGAATGGCAACACTCAGCGGTATGAGAAGACGTGGTTATCCCGCAGCGGCAATTCGTAACTTCTGTGAGAAAATCGGTGTTTCAAAGGCATATTCAGTTGTTGACTACGGTTTGCTTGAATCCTGCGTTCGTGACGAGCTCAATGCTAATGCGCCTCGTGCTATGGCAGTTCTTCGTCCGTTAAAGGTTGTTATTGACAACTACCCTGAGGGACAAACAGAAACGCTTGATGTTGAAATTCATCCCGAACACCCTGAAATGGGTACAAGAAAAGTCACATTCGGCAAGACGCTTTTCGTTGAGCAAGAAGACTTTATGGTTGAACCCGTTAAAAAGTATTTCAGACTTTTCCCAGGTAATGAAGTTCGTCTTAAGAGTGCATATTTTGTTAAATGTGTGGGCTATGACACTGACGAAAATGGCAATGTGACCTGCGTTCACTGTACTTACGACCCCGAAAGCCGTGGCGGTAATTCACCTGACGGAAGAAAGGTTAAGGGTACACTTCACTGGGTAAGTGAAGCCGACTCATTTAAAGCGGAAGTTCGTCTTTATGACAGACTTTTCAATAAAGAAAACCCATCTGACGAGAGTGCGGGTGCATTCACAGAAAATCTTAACCCCGACTCACTTGTTATTCTCAACGATTGTCTTGTTGAAGGCGGTCTTAAAGAAAATCTCAAGGTTGGTGACACATTCCAGTTTATGCGTCAGGGTTATTTCTGCGTAGATATTACCTCAACCGAAGATAAGATTGTGTTCAACAGAACCGTACAACTCAATTCTTCTTGGGGAAAGTAAGGTGTAAAATATGAGTAAAAATAATAAAATCAAACAAAAAACAACGGGCTTTGATATTCTTTACAGAGTCGTTACTGCAATTGCCTGTATTGCAATTTATCCCGTATTCTATTTTGCAAACATATTTACTTTTGCAATAGCACATACAGACATCTCTGATTTATTTAACAAATTCAATGGCGAAAACACCCTTCAGGTAACAGAAGAAAGCATTTCACTTTCATCTCTTAAAAAGTGGATTGATTTGTTTTCAAGTTTTGCAAATGAAGATTTTGATTTCAAAACAAGTATTCTTCAAAACGAACTTTACAGACCTGTTGTTGTTGCTGCTGTATTTGTTATAATTGCACTTTTGCTCGGTATTGTAATTCTTGGATTTGCTCTTTTCTCAAACAAAATTAAAGTGATTACAGCACTTTCAGGTGCAGGATTTTTAAGCACACTCGCAGCTTATATTTCATTCACAAGCTTCTTTGCAAGCCCTCTTATTGCAGGTGAAGTTACACTTGCTCAACTTCTTAATATGAACGGAATTATTTCATCCGCAATTATTGGCCTTTTAGGTGAAGTTGTAGTCTGTACTCTTGACACAGCATTCTTTGCAGTAATGTTCTTATTGCTTGGCATCTGCCTCTGGTCAGTTTCAGTTCTTATTGTAAACAAGAGTGAAGAAAAAGAAAAGCAGATGAAATCAGCAGCTAAAAAATAAATTAACAAAAATACTCTTATTTATAAAGATAAAAGGCTATTGGAATTTTCCAATAGCCTTATTTTTTAGTTGTTTTCTAAATTCTTCTGTGATTGCATTTTGAGATATGCATTGATGAAACCGTCAAGGTCACCGTCCATAACCGCATTTATATTACCGTTTTCAAAAGATGTTCTGTGGTCCTTTGCAAGTGTATATGGCATAAACACATATGAACGAATTTGACTGCCCCAAGCAATTTCTTTGTGGTCGCCTTTAATATCTTCAATCTTTGCAAGATGCTCACGTTCTTTAATCTCAATAAGCTTTGATTTGAGCATTGTCATAGCAACTTCTCTGTTTTGATGCTGACTTCTCTCAACCTGACAAGATACCACAATGCCCGTGGGCTTATGAGTAAGACGAACCGCTGAAGATGTTTTGTTAACCTTTTGTCCACCCGCACCACTTGCACGGTAAACCGCCATTTCAATATCGTCGGGGTTGATTTCCACATTTGTGTCCTCGTCAATTTCGGGCATAACTTCAAGAGATGCAAAAGATGTGTGACGTCTGCCCGATGAGTCGAATGGTGAAACACGTACAAGACGATGAATTCCCGCCTCACTCTTCATAAAGCCGTAAGCATTATCGCCCTCAATGAGAATACACGCCGATTTGAGTCCTGCTTCGTCACCGTCAAGATAGTCAAGGGTTGAAACCTTATATCCGTGACGTTCACCCCAACGGTTGTACATTCTGAAAAGCATTTCCGCCCAGTCCTGAGCCTCTGTACCACCTGCACCTGCGTGGAAAGTAAGAATAGCATTTTTAGAGTCGTACTCACCGGTAAGAAGTGTTGAAAGGGTCTGTGAATCAAGGTCTTTTTCAAACTTTTCAACACCATATGTGCATTCGTCAACAAGACTGTCGTCGCCTTCTTCATCGGCGAGTTCAATCATAACAAGAGCATCTTCGTAGTCACCTTTGAGTTTTTCATAAGCCGCAACCTTATTCTTAAGAGCACTTGTTCGTTGAAGAACTTTCTGCGAATTCTGAATATCGTCCCAAAAGCCGTCCTGTGCTTGTTGTTCTTCAAGTGTAGCAATTTCTTTTTTCATTTTTTCAAGGCCAAGGGCTTCTGCAAGATTTACAAGCTCGTCCTTATGACCTACAAGTCTTAATTTTAATTCTTCGTACTGAAGCATAATTTTTCCTCGCTTAAATATAATATTCAATTAAAATTTACAGTCACTTGTCCGTACTGTAATACATAAAATGTATCAAGACAACCGTCAATTTAAGAGTGTGGGTAGATACTATCTTATAAACAGCCCCCACCCTTGACGGATATGATATAGATTGCTACTGTTCTTCTTGAGCAATTGACGTACTTTCTTCTTCAAGAGTGGTTGATTCCGTTGTGGATTCAACCGCTTGTTGTTCTGCCTGCTCAAGCAAGTCGGGGTTTTCTGTTGTAGTTTCATCGCTTGACGGAGCAGTTGTTACAATTTCAGGAGTAGTTGTGTTCTGAATTGCTGAAATATAAAGATTATCGTCTTTTTCACGGAGTGTGATTTTAAGATATTTATCAGGAGTGGGCTCAATCATATCACCATTTTCACCCTGCTCCCACGCATCACCCGCAAGACAAGCAACCGTAAGAACTACTGTATCTGACGATGTTTTCTTTTCTACAACTTTAGGAGTGTATATGGGGGTAATGCCTGTAAGGGGAATAGTATATGTTTCTGTTACAGAATCATAGGTGAAGTCAAAACCGTAGCCCTCAATGGTCTGATGAACGGGTGCTACTTGAGTTCCGAATAGCTCAATAAACTGTTCCTCTGCCGCTGACTTTGGTATTACAAGTCCGTTCTCGTTACTTTCAAAGGTATCGGGACTCAAATCACTTTTAAGAAGCGACCAAATTGAAATTTCCATAAGCTGACTCAAATCTGCTTTTGTTATATCGTCAAAGGAATCAGGGTCAATAAGCAAAACGGGAGTGAGAATTTTTTCATATTCATCATAATTCTTACTGTTTTCAATGGCTGTGCCAATACCGTTAATTGATGCCACAACAATTGTAGTAAGCCCTATTGCCGCCAAGAGAATAACAACTATACCCACAACAAAAGCGGATTTTCTTTTTCCTCTTTTAGCCCTTACTGTTTCTGCCATTTATCTCACCTGACCCTTTCCGTAAATTTTATATTTGAATGAATTCAATTGGGGAAGCCCCAAAGGACCTCTTGCGTGAAGTTTCTGTGTTGAAATTCCGATTTCTGCACCAAATCCGAATTCACCGCCGTCAGTAAATGCCGTGCTAACATTGTGATAAACTGCCGCTGAGTCAACTGAATTCATAAACTTTTCTGCAATTTCAATATTTTCGGTAACAATACTTTCACTATGGTTGGTTGAGTATTTTCTTATATGCTCAATTGCCTCATCAACAGAAGAAACAATCTTGACAGACATTTTATAATCAAGATACTCCGTTGCCCAATCTTCATCTGTGGCTATTTCAATATCGGGACAGATAGCCCTTGCGACCTCATCACCGTAAAGAATTACATTTTTTTCGTCAAGCTTTGCCTTGATTGCCACAAGGGCAAATTCAGCAATATTTTTGTGAATGAGAAGACTTTCTGCAGTATTGCAAACAGAAACTCTTCTTGTTTTTGCGTTGTTGACAATTTCAACCGCCATATCAATATCTGCAAACTCGTCAATATAAACGTGGCAGTTACCTGCACCGGTTTCAATAACGGGCACTGTTGAATTTTCAACAACCGCATTTATAAGTTTTGCACTGCCACGGGGAATAAGCACATCAACATAATCATTCATTCTCATAAGAGCATTTGCACTTTCCCTTGAAGTATCCCTTACCAATTCAACAATATCAGGATTAAACCCTTCTTTTGAAATGGCATCTCTCATTACATCCATAATAGCAGAATTTGAATTAAATGCTTCTTTACCACCACGAAGAATTGCTGTATTGCCTGACTTGATGGCAAGTGCTGCCGCATCACTTGTAACATTGGGTCTTGCCTCATAAATTATGCCAATTACACCTAAAGGTGTACTTACTCTCTGAATTTTCATTCCGTTTGGTCGCTGGGTTTCCCAAAGGACTCTACCCACGGGGTCGGGAAGAGAAATTACACCCTCAATACCCTGTGCCATACCTTCTATTCGGTCAGTATTCAACATAAGGCGGTCAACAAGGGACTCTGCCATACCGTTTTTTCTGCCGTTTTCAATATCAAGAGTATTGGCATCAAGAATTTTTTTGCAATTATCTCTCAATGCATTTGCAATTGCTTTAAGTATTCTGTTTTTATCTTCAGTTGATGCAACAGCAAGAGATACTGATGCGTCTTTTACTCTTTTACCGATTTCTGTGAGCATAAAATCACTTACCTTTAAAAAATGTACCTACTTGTTTACCATCAAGGGCCTTGTAAATGTCTGTGGGGTTTTCGCCATTCATAACAATTGTGTCAATACCTGCATCCATAGCAATTTCTGCGGCATGAAGCTTTGTAACCATTCCGCCCGTGCCAAGTGTTGACCCTCTGCCACCTGCAATTGAATATAAGTCTTCATCTATTACCGTTACAACGGGAATAAGCTTTGCGTCTTCATTCTCTGTGGGATTTGCGTCATAGAGACCGTCAATATCAGTAAGAATTATCAACGCATCAGCATTTATAAGTCTTGCAACAATTGCAGAAAGAGAATCATTGTCGCCATAAACAATTTCTTCAACTGCAACACTGTCATTTTCGTTGATAACGGGAATTGCACCAAAATCAAAAAGCTTGTTGAAGGTATTTATAAGATTTTGTCTTCTCTCATCATTTTCAACGTCACTTTTTGTTATAAGCAACTGACCTACAGTATGACCATATTCACCGAAAAGCTTATCATACATAAACATCAATTCACACTGACCTATTGTTGCCGCCGCTTGTTTTCCCGCTGTGTCGGCAGGTTTTTCTTTAAGTCCTAACTTACCCACGCCAACACCAATTGCACCGCTTGTAACAAGGGCTACCTCAATGCCTGAATTTACAATATCAGAAAGCACACTTACCAATTTGTGCATTCTTCTTATATTTGTTTTTCCTGTGCTGTATGTAAGAGTTGAAGTGCCAACCTTTACAACTATACGTTTAACATCTTTTAAAACTGCCATAATAATGCTCCAAACAAATTATAATCAGTATATTTTACCATATATTTTCAAGTTTAACAACTGTTTTATTATATTTATAATTGTAACAAATATATCTTTACATCATAAAATAGTACTGTAAATCGATACTTTTCTATGGGAGGAATAAAAATGTCAGATAACAGACATTGCACAAGCCACGAAAAAATGCCGTCAAAAATCAAAGAAGCGGTCTGTGTTGATGTGAAAAGAGTTTATGACTCTTGTGCCGACAAAGATTGCCTTGAGGATTTGCGTGTCTATTTTACAGATACCGCACAATGTATAATCGACAAAGCCACAAACGTGCGTTGTCGAGGAAGCGAAGTACTTAATGCGTTCATAGACGTTGAACGTGTCCCCTTTAACAGAGGTTTTTATTCGGTTGATATAACCTATTTCTTTAAAATTTGCCTTGATGTTTTCACAGGCCCTGCCAATTCACCAACAACCGTTGAGGGTCTTGCAATTTTCTCAAAAAAATGTATTCTCTATGGTTCAGAGGGTAATGTAAAGGTATTTTCTTCTGAATTCTCTTGCGGAGAAAGTGACAATCAACTCGATGTAGTTAGCACCAATCCCCACGCAAAAGTGCAGACCGTTGACCCGATTTGCCTTGAAGCAAAGCTTTGTCGCAGTCACGATTGTTGCCACTTTGACGGCTATGGCTCAAAAATTCCCCGTTGCGTATGCCGTTGCTTTAACGGTGATTTTGACTGCTACGACCATGAGCCTGAAAAAGCAGTTACTGTTACTCTCGGTATTTTCACGATTGTTCAACTTGAAAGAGATGTGCAAATGCTTATTCCCGCATATGATTTCTGCATTCCCTGTAAAGAATGTAGCTGTGAAACTGATAACCCCTGCGACGCATTCAGAAAAATCGAATTTCCAGTTGATGAATTTTTTCCGCCAAAAGAGGGTTGCTTAAAAGACAGCTTTCCAATGACTTGCGCCTGTGGCGACTAATATAAAAATGCCGAAGGGGTTTTAAACTCCTTCGGCACACTTTATTTACTTGCTTTTATTTCTTTTATACACTTTTCACAAAGTTGAAATTTTTCATTCAAATTATCATTTGAACCGCAAATTTTGCAGGCGGGTCGTAATTTTTCAATAATTATTTTGCCATCACATTCAGTAATTCTCACTTCTCCGTCCGCACCGATACCTGCTTTTTTTCTGTAATCTGCCGGTAAAACCAATCTACCAAGTGTGTCTAATTTTCTTACATATTCAGTCATATTTTTGTCCTCCTGCTTTTTTCGTCTTTATTTTACCACATCCTACCATATTTTACCATATCAAATTATAAAAAATTGTCGAAAAAAGAAGATAATTTGTATTTTTTCACTGCACTTGAAAAGAATTATCTATTGTGTTAAAATTATTAAAATATTTTTATTTTCAGGTGACACAAAATGGATTATTATTTTTCTCAAAGAATATCGGGTCTTCAACCCTCCGCAATAAGAGAAATTTTGAAAGCCACGCAGGACCCTCAGGTAATACCCTTTGCCGCAGGGAATCCCGACGCAGCAGCATTTCCCATAGATGCAGTCAAAGAGATTTCAGCAGAAATCTTTGAAACCGACCCCATAACCGCACTTCAATATGGTGTAACCGAAGGTTATACACCCTTAAAAAATCAACTTGTTGACTTTATAAAAGAGCGATACAATATCGGTAAAGAGGCTGATGGTCTTATTATCACCTCAGGTGCACAGCAAGTAATGGATTTAGCCACAAAAGCACTTTGTGATTTGGGCGATACTGTGATTTGCGAGTGCCCGTCATTCATCGGCTCTCTCAATTGCTTCCGTTCATATGGTTGTGTTTTATCAGGTGTGCCCGTTGAATCGGACGGAATGAATATAGATGCCTTGGAAGATGCAATCAAAAAGGCACACAACCCGAGATTTATTTATACAATTCCCAATTTTCAAAATCCCTCGGGCGTAACAATGAGTCTTGAAAAGCGAAAAGCCGTTTATGCTCTCGCTAAAAAATACGGCTTACTCATTTTAGAGGACAACCCCTATGGTGATTTAAGAGTTTCAGGTGAAGATGTTCCATCAATTAAGAGTTTTGATGAAGATGGCATTGTTATTTATGCAGGTTCATTTTCTAAATTACTTGCTCCGGGAATCCGTGTGGGATATATTTGTGCACCGAAAGAAATTATTGCAAAAATGACCGTGGGCAAACAAGCATCGGACGTTCACACCCCCGTTTTTTCACAAATGCTTGTAAGTAAATGGATGGAAAAATACGATGTAAGCGCACATATCGAAAAAATCCGTGGTATTTACCGTGAAAAACTCAATCTTACGTGTGACTTGATTGACAGTGAATTGGGTGATTTTGTGAAATATGTCCGTCCTGAAGGCGGATTATTCGTGTGGTGCGAATTGCCCGAAAATGTACAAATGCTTGATTTTGTAAAAGAATGTATTGCAAATAAGGTTGCAGTTGTACCGGGCACGGCATTTATGATTAACGATGAAGAAACAAATTGTTTCAGAATGAATTTCTCAACACCTTCAAACGATAAAATTGTTGAAGGTATGAAGATTTTAGGTAAGGTGAAAAATCACATTGGATAAAAAGAATTATACGCTCACCGATATTTCTGTTATAAAAAGAGTAATGAGTGAGCACAATGTCACATTTTCAAAGGGTCTGGGGCAGAATTTTCTTGTCAACCCAACAGTATGTCCCCGAATGGCAGACGCAGTAAAATCGGGTGCAACCAAAAAATTCGGTGTACTTGAAATTGGTGCAGGTGTGGGCGTTTTGACAAAAGAACTCCTTGAACGTGCAGATAAGGTTGTCTGCATTGAGCTTGACACCCGACTTTTCCCCGTGCTTAATGACACTCTTGCGGGTTATGATAATCTCACACTCATAAATGAAGATATCCTTAAAGCAGATTTGCAGAGTATAATCAATGAACATTTTAAGGATATGGAAGTTTTTGTGTGTGCTAACCTTCCTTACTACATTACCTCACCCGTAATAATGCGTCTTTTAGAAGAAAAATTGCCATTTAATAAGATTATTGTTATGGTGCAACGTGAAGCAGGCGACCGCCTTTGTGCAAAAGTTGGTACAAGAGAAAGCGGTGCTGTAACCGTTGCGGTAAATTATTATGCACAGGCAAAGAAACTTTTTGACGTTTCACGTGGTTCATTTATGCCCGCACCCAATGTTGACAGTTGCGTTATCGAATTAGATTTGACAAAACGTGGCGATTACAATGTGACCGATGAAAAAGTATTTTTCAAAATGGTGAAATCCGCTTTTGCCCAGAGAAGAAAAACTATTCTCAATTCACTCTCAAGCGGTATGGGTATTGATAAAGCCTTGATTTCAAAAGCAGTTGAAATGGCAGATTTGAGCCCCACCGCCCGTGCCGAAGCACTTACAATGGAACAATTGGTAATTCTTTCAAACAAAATTTGTGAGGTAACAAAATGACTTTTAAATACAGAACAAAAGGAACTTGCTCAGGTCAAATTGACCTTGAGTTAGAGAACGGAATAATTAAAGATGTTGTTTTTTACGGTGGATGCAACGGCAATCTTAAGGGCATTTCTGCATTGGTAAAAGGCAAACCCGCAACAGAGGTAATTGAAAACCTTAAGGGTATAAAATGCGGTTTTAAGAAAACATCTTGCCCCGACCAATTAGCACTCGCCTTAGAGGAAGCACTCAATGAACAGAACTGATTTCAAGCCCGCCTCGAAATATGCAATTAAAACTCTTCATTCAAATGGATTTGAAGCATTTTTAATTGGTGGCAGTGTACGTGATTTCATTATGGGACTCCCCATAGGCGACATTGATATTACAACAAATGCCACACCCCAACAGGTGAAAGAGGTTTTTAAGGATTTCAGAGTTATTGAAACGGGTATAAAACACGGTACTGTTACCGTGCTTATTGATAACGAGCCCCTTGAAATAACCACATATCGAAGCGAGAGCACATATTCTGACAATCGCCACCCCGACAATGTAACCTTTTCTGAAAAATTGTCGGACGATGTGGTGCGTCGTGATTTCACAATGAATGGAATAGCTTATGATTTTGACAATGGCTTCTGTGACCTTGTAGGCGGAATTGAAGATATAAAAAACAAAACCATTCGTTGTATTGGCGATGCCCAAACAAGATTTCGTGAAGATGCCTTGCGTATTCTTCGTGCCCTTCGTTTTTCTGCCGTATTGGGTTTTGAAATTGAAACGGACACAAAAAATGCAATTCACAAATGCCGTGAATTATTAAAAAACATCTCTGCAGAGAGAATACGAGAAGAGCTTGTAAAGCTTATTTGCGGTAAAAACGCATACTGTGTACTTCAGGAATATTCAGACGTGGTTTGTGTTTTCATTCCCGAATTTAAAAATTGTATCGGTTTTGAACAAGAAAACCGCCATCATATTTATGATGTTTACACCCATATTTTAAAGGCGATGGAGCAAAGCAAACCCATACCGCAAATCCGTCTTGCCCTGCTTTTTCACGACATTGCAAAACCTCTGGTTGCACATTTCGATGAAAAAAATGAACAGCACTATTACGGACACCCTAAAAAGAGTGCCGAAATAACCGCTGAAATTATGACTCGACTCCGTTTTGACAATGACACAAAAAATCGGGTTGTAACTCTTGTAAAATTCCACGACACACCAATTATGCTCAACGACAGCATTTCACCCGACCGCAAACGGCTTAAAAGAATTATGTCGCAAATTGGTGAAGATATGATTTTCGATTTAATAGAGATAAAAAAATGTGATAATCTTGCACAGAAGAAAAAATACTATCGTGGTGACGAATTTTATGCAGAAACAATTGACATCATCAATGAAATCATAGCTGAAAACGAATGCTTTTCAATTAAAGACCTTAAAATCAATGGTAATGATTTGATTTCGTTAGGCTTTAGCGGAAAAGAAATCGGCGAAAAATTAAACCTTTGTCTTAATGCGGTAATTGATGAAAAATTGAAAAATGAATATGATGAATTGGTAGAATTCGTAAAAAATGAGGCGTAAGTAAAAAACTTACGCCCTTTTATTTAGCATAACGGCGGGGTCAAGACCCCGCCCTACCTTATTCTATTTACAAAAATAGTTTTTAATTCTCTCTACCGCTTTGATTGTGTTTTCTGTTGAGCCGAAAGCAGTAAGTCTGAAATAACCCTCACCACTTGGTCCGAAGCCCTCGCCGGGAGTACCAACAACCTGAATTTTTTCAAGAAGTGTGTCGAAGAATTCCCAACTGCTCATTCCATCAGGAGTTTTAAGCCATACATAAGGTGAATTTACTGCACCGTAAACTGTAAAGCCACATTCTTTAAGTCCGTTGTAGATAATCTTTGCGTTGTTCTGATAATATGCGATAATCTCACGAACCTGCTTTTTGCCCTCTTCGCTGTAAACTGCTTGAGCCGCTCTCTGTGTGATATATGAAACACCATTGAACTTTGTAGCCTGACGTCTTGCCCAAAGTGCATTAAGTTCAACACCGTCAACCTTAATATCGTGAGGTACTACCGTGTAACCGCAACGAACACCTGTAAAGCCTGCTGTTTTTGAGAAACTTCTGAACTCGATTGCACAAGATTTTGCACCTTCGATTTCATAGATTGAGTGAGGAACATTATCCTCTGTAATAAACGCTTCATAAGCAGAGTCAAAAAGGATTATTGCACCGTTTTCGTTTGCATAATCAACCCATTTTTTAAGTTCATCTTTAGTCGCTGCCATACCTGTTGGGTTATTGGGGAAGCAAAGATAGATAATATCAACCTTTTCAGTTGGAATTTCAGGTAAAAATCCGTTTTCAGCATTACAAGGCATATAATAAATATTTGTCCAGCCGTTTTCAGTCTTATCACCTGAGCGACCACTCATAACATTTGTATCAACATAAACGGGGTAAACAGGGTCACAAACTGCAACCTTATTGTCTGTTGAGAAAATATCACCGATATTACCACAGTCACTCTTTGCACCGTCAGAAACAAAGATTTCGCTATTATCAAGTTCAACGCCACGAGCCTTATAGTCATTCTCGTTGATTGCGTCTAAAAGCCATTTGTGACCATATTCGGGTGGATAGCCCATAAATGTTTTTTCGTTACCCATTTCGTCAACAGCCTTGTGCATAGCCTCAATACAAGCATCTGCAAGAGGACGTGTAACGTCACCAATGCCAAGACGAATGATTGATTTGTCAGGATTTGCCTGAGTGTAAGCATTTACCTTTTTTGCAATGTTTGAGAAAAGGTAAGAACTCTGAATTTTTAAAAAGTTATCATTTATTTTCATAATTGTCCCTCCGACAATATTATTTACGAAATTATTTCACCACGCAGAATTTCAACAGCATCTCCGCTTAAATACACGTCATCGTTATCACACCAGATGACCTTTAAAACTCCGCCCGATGTTCTCACTTCAATCTCTGTGTTTTTATCACAAAAGCCATTCAACACCGCCGCCACTGCCGAGGCACATGCACCCGTGCCACAGGCAAGTGTTTCACCGCTACCACGTTCCCATACTCTAAACTTCAATTTGTTCCGCCCTAACACTTCAACAAACTCCGTGTTAATTCTTTCGGGAAACATCTCGTGGTTTTCAAATTTTTCACCAATTTTATGTAATTCTATTTTATCTGTATCATCACAAAAAACAACACAATGGGGATTGCCCATTGAAAGACAGGTAATCTCGTAATCTTTACCCTCTATATTGATGATTTCACCTTTAACTATGCTCGTACCATATCGAGTAGGAATGGAACGACCATTAAAAATGGGCTTACCCATATTCACTCTGCCACCAACGGCGACACCGTTTTCGGCAAATATTTCAACCGTTTTCACTCCGCTGAGTGTGTCAATTGTTATTTTCGGTTTTTTTATTATGTTATCATATATGTATTTTGCTGTGCACCGTACTGCATTTCCGCACATCTGTGCTCTTGAGCCGTCTGCATTATAAATATCCATAAAGCAATCGGCAATTTCAGACGGTTTAATTAGCACTATACCGTCCGCACCCACCGAAAAATGTCGATGGCACAAAGTTTTTGACAAATCCTTTGGATTTTCAACATTCTGCGAAAAACAATCAATATAGATATAATCGTTACCCGCACCGTGCATTTTAGCAAATCTCATTATAATCCCCCACTGCATTTTTTACATTTTATGCAGTGGGGATTTGTCTTGTGATTATTCGTATAATGGATATTTCTTGCAAATTTCAGCAACACCGTTTTTAATATAATCCTTCTGATTTTCAAAATCGGTTGCTGCAAGATAGATATATTCTGCAATCTTGTCCATATCTTCTACTCCAAGACCTCTTGTTGTTACTGCGGGAGTACCAAGTCTTAAACCACTTGTAACAAATGGTTTTTCGGGGTCATTGGGAATAGCATTTTTATTTGCAGTGATATGAACTTCATCTAGACGATGCTCAAGCTCTTTACCTGTAACACCAACTGAACGAAGGTCAACAAGCATCAAGTGATTGTCTGTACCACCTGAAACCAAGTTGATACCACGCTTTGTAAGACCCTCTGCCAAAGCCTTTGCATTTTCGATTACTCTTTGCTGATAAGACTTGAAATCATCACTTAATGCTTCGCCAAAGCAAACCGCTTTACCTGCAATAATGTGCATTAACGGGCCTCCCTGTGTACCGGGGAAAATCGCCTTATTAAACTGCATTCCGAATTCTTCGTCCTTACAAAGAATAATACCGCCACGAGGACCACGAAGTGTTTTGTGTGTTGTTGATGTAACAACATCAGCATATGGTACTGGTGATGGGTGAAGTCCTGCTGCAACAAGGCCTGCAATATGAGCCATATCAACCATAAAATAAGCACCAACGCTATGAGCAATATTTGCCATTCTTTCAAAGTCGATTGTTCTTGGATATGCAGAAGCACCTGCTACAATAAGTTTTGGTTCACTTTCCTTTGCTTTCTTTTCAAAAGCATCATAGTCAAGAAAACCGTTTTCGTCAACACCATATGGTACGAAATTATAGTATTTACCCGACATATTAACAGGTGAACCGTGAGTAAGATGTCCGCCTTCAGCAAGATTCATACCCATAACTGTGTCGCCGGGCTCTAAAAGTGCAAAATAAACTGCAAGGTTTGCCTGCGCACCCGAGTGTGGCTGAACATTTGCATATTTAGCACCAAAAAGTTTTTTAAGTCTTTCACGTGCAATATCCTCTACAATATCAACGTGCTGACAGCCACCGTAATATCTCTTACCAGGATAACCTTCGGCATATTTGTTTGTAAGCACACTGCCCATTGCAGCCATAACTGCAGGTGTAACAATATTTTCACTTGCAATAAGCTCAATATTTTCTCTCTGTCTTTTAAGTTCTAACCCCATTGCAGCAGCAACTTCAGGGTCAGTGTTGTTTATAAATCCGATTGAGTCAATTAAATTTTCAAACATATTTTTTTCCTTTTTATTTGTATTCTTTTAACGCATTGTATTCAATATAGTTCCAATGATGTTCAAAATCCGTTTGATTTCGAATAATATGGTCGATGTATCCTCGTTGCCAAATTTTTTGTTTGCAATCTCGGTTCACTAACCTTTTATACACTCTTATCAGATTAGGAATTGTAGGGGCTGCCGACCCTGGCAGCCCGTAAGTGTCTATTGACACTAACAGATGCACGTGATTCGGCATAATAATATAATTATTAACAGTAATACATTTATACGCCTTTTCCATTGACAAAATATATTTTTCTGCAATTTTGCCATAAGGTTTAAGCGTAATTTCTTTCGGGACGCCGAGGTCGGCGTCCCCTACAATTGACAATAAGCTTTTACGGCTTTGGGTACATATTGTTATGAAATAACACCCTTCACTGCTATAATCATAACCCTCTAACCTAATCCTTTTTCTTTTTGGAAGTTTAGGTTTATCTTCCATTACATATTTCCGGAATAGTTTGGAGCTTCTTTTGTAATATAAACGTCATGTGGATGGCTTTCTTTAAGACCTGCGTTTGTAATTCTAATAAACTGAGTCTTTGTCTTGAGTTCTTCAATTGTTGCGCAACCGCAATAACCCATACCTGCTTTAAGACCACCCATAAGCTGATAAATTGTATCTGAAAGGAGTCCCTTGTAAGGCACACGACCTTCAACACCTTCGGGAACAAGCTTCTTGTTGTTAGCCTGGAAGTATCTGTCCTTTGAGCCATTGTTCATAGCCGCAATACTACCCATACCACGATAAACCTTGAACTGACGACCCTGATAGATTTCGCTTTCTCCGGGTGATTCTTCACAACCTGCAACAAGTGAGCCAACCATAATAGCAGAAGCACCTGCAGCGATAGCCTTAACAATTTCACCTGAGTACTTGATACCACCGTCAGCAATAACTGTAATGCCGTGTTTTGCAGCTTCATTTGCAGAGTCATAAACTGCAGTAATCTGTGGAACACCGATACCTGCAACAACACGAGTTGTACAAATAGAACCGGGGCCAATACCAACTTTAACACAGTCTGCACCCGCATCAATAAGAGCCTTTGTAGCCTCTGCAGTTGCAACGTTACCTGCGATAAGTGAAAGTTCAGGATATGCAGCCTTTACCTTTGCAACAGCATTGATAATACCCTGACTGTGACCGTGAGCAGAGTCAAGAGTAACAAGGTCAACACCTGCCTCAACGAGAGCTGCAACTCTGTCAAGTACATCAGCAGTTGCACCAACAGCAGCACCGCAAAGAAGACGACCCATTGAGTCACGAGCTGAGTTTGGATATTTAACCGCTTTTTCAATATCTTTAATTGTGATAAGACCTTTAAGGAATCCGTTATCATCAACCAAAGGAAGCTTTTCAATCTTATGCTTCATAAGAATTTTCTTTGCATCGTCATGATTTGTTCCAACAGGAGCAGTAACAAGACCTTCGCTTGTCATATAATCTTTGATTTTACCGCTGTAGTCAGCAATAAATCTCATATCACGGTTTGTGAGAATACCAACAAGTCTGCCGTTTTCGTCACAAACAGGAACACCTGAAATCTTATAACGGTGCATAAGATTATCGGCCTCTTGTACTGTGTTTTCAGGAGAAAGGAAGAATGGGTTATTAATAACACCGTTTTCACTTCTCTTAACCTTATCAACCTGAGCTTTCTGTGCTTCGATTGACATATTTTTATGAATAATACCGATACCGCCTTCACGAGCAATTGCAATTGCCATATTGCTCTCTGTTACTGTATCCATAGCGGCAGTAAGAACGGGAGTATTGAGTTTGATTTTCTTTGTAAGCTGTGTTGAAATATCAACATCACTTGGAAGTACGTTGCTTTCTGCAGGAATCAAAAGCACGTCGTCAAAGGTAAGACCTTCTTTAGCAAACTTGTTGTCTGTAATCATATTTATAGCTCCTTCACTTTAATTTTCTTTATAAAACAGAGAGAAACTTTAACAAGTTTCTCTCTAATTGGCACAATTACTCAGCCGGGAAGAATGCCTTATGAACCGCACTCACTGCACGGTCAGCATCTTCGAGGTCAATAAGAACTGAAATTTTAATTTCGCTTGTTGCAATCATATCAATGTTGATGTCACGTTCGTAAAGAGCCTCAAACATTTTTGAAGCTGTACCCGGATGAGATTCCATACCTGCACCAACAATTGAAATTTTTGCAACAGATGTATCGCATATGATGTCGCTGTCGTCAATATCAAATACTTTTTTAACACATTCAATAGTTTCTTGAGCATTGCCCTTTGAAACTGTAAATGTAATATCTTTTGTTGCGTCACGACCTACTGACTGCAAAATAATATCAACATTAATTTTGTGCTTTGCAAGAGCATCAAAAAGTTTGAAAGCAACACCCGGAGTGTTGGGGATTTTTGTAACTGAAACACGTGCTACATCTGTATCTTTTGTAACACCTCTGATAAGCATTTTTTCCATTTTGGTAACCTCCTTAACGATTGTACCGGGAACTCTCTTAAGACTTGAAAGAACCTCTAACTCAACATTATACTTTTTAGCCATTTCAACAGAACGGTTGTTTAAAACCTGCGCACCGAGAGTTGCAAGTTCAAGCATTTCATCATAAGTGATTTCCTGCAATTTCTTTGCATTCTCAACTTTTCTCGGGTCTGCAGTATAAACACCTTCAACGTCTGTGAAAATCTGGCAACGGTCTGCACGAAGTGCTGCAGCAATAGCAACTGCACTTGTATCTGAACCGCCTCTGCCGAGAGTTGTAATATCGTCATATTTATTGATTCCCTGAAAACCTGCCACAACTACAATATTGTGACGGTCAATTTCTGAGCGGAGTCTGTCAGTTTTAACATTCTTAATTCTTGCTGTGCCATAAGCAGAACTTGTGTTAAAGCCTGCCTGCCAGCCAAGAAGAGAAACTGCAGGACAACCAAGAGTTTCAATCGCCATTGAAAGAAGTGCTATTGAAATCTGCTCACCGGATGCCATAAGCATATCCATTTCTCTTTTTGAAGGCTTGTTGTTTATTTCATAAGCCTTTTCAATTAAATCGTCAGTTGTATCACCCTGAGCGGATACAACAACTACTACATCATTACCTTCACGGTAAGTATCTGTGACAATTTTAGCAACATTCATTACTCTTTCTGCGTCACGAACACTTGAACCGCCGAACTTCTGAACTATAAGTCCCATATGTGCCTCCCGTATTAGTAATCAGTAACTCTTATTAAAGATTTTATGCTGATTGTAGATATATTGTTAAGTTTTTCTATGAGTTCGCCCTCTGCCATAGCAGATGTAACAAATGCAAGTTCATTTGACTTACAACCGGCAAATTCAAGCACTTGAACCTTGCCGATATTTGCAACTACGTCCTGCAAAGCATTTGCTTTATCAGTAACTTCTGCACGGATATAAAGAGGATTAACCGCTGATTTGTAATCAACAACATAATTTTCTTCTGCTTCTGCCCAACCGATTGGCTTCTTCCTGCCCATATTTCTTGCACAGTCAATAACGTCAGCCACTACTGCAGATGCAGTTGGTAATTTACCCGCACCCTTGCCGTAGAATACAACATCACCTGTTGCGTCACCACGAACAAGAATTGCATTGAAAACATCGTTGACACTTGCTAACTGACTGCCATTCATAACAATTGCAGGAGAAACGATTGCAAAAATCTTGCCGTCATCCATTCTCTTTGCACGACCAAGAAGTTTAATTACACCGCCGAATGCACCAATATATGCAACGTCATCAAGAGTAATTTTTGTAATGCCCTCTGTATATACTGAATCCGGGTAAACATGTTTGCCAAAACACAAAGATGCAAGAATACAGATTTTTCTACAAGCATCGTGACCCTCAACGTCTGCCGTCGGGTCTTTTTCTGCATAACCATTATCTTGAGCAAGTTTGAGTGCATCTTCAAAACTCATATTCTTTTCAATCATCATTGTAAGAATAAAGTTTGTTGTGCCATTCAAAATACCTGCGATTTCGTCAATCTCATTTGCCGCAAGACACTGTGAAATAGGACGGATAATCGGAATACCGCCACCAACCGATGCTTCAAACAAGAAGTTTACATTATTTTCTGCGGCAAACTGTAAAAGTTCGCACCCTTTAGCTGCAACGAGTTCTTTGTTTGATGTTACAACGCTCTTACCTGCCTTAAGACAAGATGAAACGAACTCATAAGCAGGGTGAAGCCCACCCATTGTTTCTACTACGACCTTAACATCATCGTCATTGAGAATAATATTAAAATCCTTTATCATTTTATCTTCGTGAGGGTCGCCGGGGAAATCTCTCAAATCGAGAATATATTTAACTTCCATCTCATTCTGAGTGCTTCTTTTCACAATGCTTTCGTGATTTTTTGTGAGCACTTCAACAACACCTGAACCAACGGTGCCATAACCCATAACTGCTACATACATTTATCAATTCACATCCTTATCGCTGAGTGTTTCTTTGAAAAAAGGTATAATCAAGCATTTTAAAATACTTTTACATATTCTAACACAAAACTTTCACAGAATAAAGGGGCAATATACAATATATTTAAGAAATTTTTAGTGGTTTTTTTAGAAAAATTTACATATTTTAATTGTATATTGCTTTAAAATAGTTTATTATATTAGCAGAATAATTTTGTGAGGGTTAAAAATGACCGGAATTGAAAAAAAGAAAAATTTTGTAATCAATACATTTTATACTGTTATTGTGGTGGCATTGTTCTATTTGTTTTTCAAGTATGCATTCGGCACACTTCTGCCGTTTCTCATTGCAATTGCC
This sequence comes from Candidatus Fimenecus sp., assembly GCA_045594885.1. GTDB lineage: Bacteria > Bacillota > Clostridia > Oscillospirales > Acutalibacteraceae > Fimenecus. Next base: position 89,331 of record JAZNZJ010000026.1, read on the forward strand.
GTTGCCGCACTTCTTCAAAAGCCTGTAAATTTTATAACCAAAAAAACTCCTGTAAAAAGAGGGTTGGCATCTGTTTTCTGTGTGCTTTTGAGCTTCTTTGCCATTATTGCCGTACTTGTACTTCTCGGTGTATGGGCGGGCTCAGAGCTTAAAGGCTTTATTGACTATGTTATAATCCAGTTTGAAGATATGCCCGCATTTCTCCATAAAATCGAACGGTATATAGCCAACGGACTTGTCTTTTTACCCGACAACATTGAGCAGTCAATTTTATCTTTTATAAGCGATAAGCTTGAACTTTTATTGGGTTCTTCACCTGACAAGCCTGCTGATATGAATTTTGATTTTTCAACACTCAGCACACCCTTGCTCAGTATTCTTGACACAGCAAAGGCAATTCCTACCACTCTGGTTTCATTTCTTGTTGCTACAATTGCTTGTTGCTTTATGACCTCTGACTATAAAACATTGAGAAACCTTATTCTTGGATTTTTCCGTCCTGAAACGAGGGACAAAATCATAAGAGCAAAAAATCTTTTAATTCCGTCATTGGGCAAAATGGCAAAAGCCTATGCAATTATTATTTCAATAACTTTTACAGAATTGTCAATAGGTTTTATTCTTTTGAAAATCTTTGGTATTTTCGACAGCTCATACATTTTTCTTATTGCCCTCATTATTGCATTGATTGACATTGTTCCCGTTCTCGGTACAGGCACCGTGTTGGGTCCGTGGGCATTAATCTCACTTTTAAATGGTAATTATGCAATGGCGATAGGACTTATTGTGATGTATGTGTGCATTACTGTTATTCGTCAGATTATCGAGCCGAAGCTTGTTGCCGCACAATTAGGAATTCCCGCATTTTTAATGGTTATAGCAATGTTCTTTGGAACAAAGCTTTTCGGATTTATCGGTCTTTTCCTTCTTCCCATTACCCTTGTAATGCTCAAACTTCTCAATGATGAAGGAATTATAAAATTGCTGCATTTTAATGAACCATCAGTTACCACAGAAAAACCCGCTGTAAAGGAGAATGAAAATGGTTGACATTCATAATCACATACTCTACGGCATTGACGACGGTGCAGAAGATATTGATGATTCTGTTCAGATGTGTCGAGATGCTTATGACAATGGATTTAAAGAAATTGTTGTAACCCCTCATTTTGCACACTATGAGGACATTGACCTTTTTGTTGAAAAACGTAACGAAAAAATAAAGAAATTGCGTAATGCACTGGTAAAAGAAGAAATCCCGTTAAAAGTTTACAGCGGTGCAGAGATTTATCTCACCGATGAAATTTTTGAGGCAGAAAATCTTGATGATTTGACAATTAACCATTCAAGATATATTCTTTGTGAATTCTCTCTCGGGCCTTTTGACGCAAGTCACGTGCCTATGTGGTTTGACGAGTTGATTGATAGGGGATACACCCCCATTTTAGCCCACCCTGAAAGATATTTTACTTTTCACCGTGATTTTCGTCTTATTGATGAACTTCTTGACCGTGATATTGTTTTTCAGGTAACTTTTGACAGCTTAACAGGTCGCAATGGTGAAAAACCACAGATGATGGGAGTTGATATGGTCTGCCGTGGAATTGCACAGCTTATCGGCACCGATGCCCACGACCCAATCTTTAGAAATAACCATATCAAAGATAGAATGGATTTTCTTCCCGATGAAATAACCCAAGATTTGCTTGAAACTTGCCTAATCAAAAACCCAAGATTAATTTTAAAAGATATGGATATATAAAAATTACCTCTCGACTGCAATTGCAATTGAGAGGTTTTTGTTTTACTTTTTATATGGAACTAACTTATTTTTTCTACTCACAAAATCAAATTGTGCCAATTCATAGTGCCTTTCACTAAAAATCAATTTTGCTTTTTTCCCTTTGCCCACATACACTAAATAAAATTTGTCACCCGCTTGTGTTTCAAGGTATAAATTCTCTATTCCGCCATTATTATACATAATATATAATGAATTATTTAACTTAAACTCACCGTATTCTTTAAAGCGGAAATATTTTTCATATATTTTTTCATCATTGTCATCGATATATTTGACATAATTGTTTTTAGCGACACAGATATCTTCAACAATATAAAAGTTGTGTTCTTTAATATTTTTTATTCTATTTTTATATGTAAAATATAAAACAAAAAAAGGAATTGAACAAACCTCTATTATCTGTCCTATGTGCACCATCCATTCGTTTGAAAAGGCAAACACAAAACAACAGACCGAGATTATCAACAAACATATTCCACAACCAAAAATCGCTTTTTTGTTTGAACCACAAAAGCTTAAAAGCTCGTCAGTCAACATATTTACCGTTACCTTTACTGGCAAGGGTTCTCCACAATGTTTTTTCCACTCTTTATTAGAATAATATTTAAATTTACCTTCATTTAAAAGTTCAAAAAGAAATTTTTCTTTTGAGTTCCAATATCCATTTTCATATTTGTAATATTCGCAAGTCGAAAAACCAAATTTAAAGATTGAACCATTTTCACACTCATAATAATCCGCATTATCGTCAGAAGTTAATCCGCTTGTCATAATCTCAAATTTTTTCGAGTCGCTCTGTTTTCTTTTCTTTTGATTAGCAACAGATTTTATAATTTCATAATCAATAGAACCTACACACTCTTTAACTACACGCATCAATTGTGCATCGTGATAAACAAGAGCCAGAGTTTCTTCTAACGTTATAATGCTTATATTGTCACAAAATTCTTCACCATCGTCAATTGTGCTACAATGATATTCTGCAGAGATAAATTCATTGGTTTCTTTATTATAATGAATATTTGTCCAACTATAACTGCTATGACCAATACAAGCAATCTTTTTAGTGTTTGGTAAATCTATGGGGTTTTCATTCATAGCACCTGTTACTCCTTAAAACCAATGAGTTTGTCTTGCAAATCCGCTGATAAAATATATTCTGTTTTTTTATAACAATCATATAAAGGCATTTTTTCACCTTCTAAATACACAAAGTAAAACTTATCGCCGATTTGACTACAGACTTTTCTTGTTTCTGACACTTCACTGCCGTTATCAAATTTAAGATTGAACCAACTACCGCCTTCATCAAAGTCTTTTTTTATATCAACAATCTCGTTTATTGTTAAATAAAAGTGCTCCGTTTGTATCTTTTGCAAATCTGATTTAACCTTTTTTATACTCTTTATTAATGAATTTAAAACAAAATAGCCTAATGAGATAGAAATAATTGCAACAAAAATATAAACAAATTTATTCTCTCGCATCATTAAATAAGGCATAAATACTGCCCCGCCAAAAAGCCACACCAATCCCATAAAACCAAGTATAATATAAGTAATTTTGTGAATATACCCATAATTTGATTTTAATTTTTCAATGACTTCTTGTTTGGTTAAAACTTTCATACAAAATTTCTCCTTAAAGTAGGGGACGATGCTCACATCGTCCCACTTTTTATATTTTATGAAATTAAGATACCTTTTGAATTGAATGTATGTGTAGTTCCATTGATAACCTTTGTTCCTGTTACCATATAGCCGTTGCTGTCAAGGTAATACCACTTACCGCCGTCATTTACCCATTCATTCTTTGTCATACTACCATTTTCATCAAGGTAGCACCAGCCCTTTGAGTCTTTCTTCCAACAATTTGTTACTGCGTATCCGTCTGCACCAACATAGCACCAACCCTTTGAGTCCTTAACCCATTTGTTAGTTGCCATTCTGCCGTTTGCGTCAAGATAGCACCAGCCCTTTGAGTCTTTCTTCCAAGTATTTGTTACGCAGTAGCCATTAGCACCCACATAACACCAACCCTGTGAATCCTTAATCCACTTGTTAGTTGCCATACGTCCATTTGCGTCAAGGTAGCACCAGCCCTTGCTGTCTTTCTTCCAAGTATTTGTTACACAATAGCCATCTGCACCAACATAACACCAGCCCACACTATCCTTGAGCCATTTGTTTGTTGCAACAACACCGTTTGCGTCATAATATCTCCAGCCATTTGCATCTTTTACCCACCTGTTTGCAACTACAGGTGCATTTTCTTTCCAAACCGCATAAAGTGTGGTATTTGCATTTGAAGTAAAACTACCACCTGCTGAATATGTTGCACTTGTAGCACTACTGCTTGTTGACCAGCCAAGGAATGTATAACCTGTGCGAGTCGGTTTAGTGCTTGAAAGAGTAAGTGCTACTCCGTGTGTCTTTGTCTGACTTGATGGAGCGCCCGTACCACCATTTGCATTATAGCTTATAGTATAAGTATTAAGTTTCCAAATCGCATAAAGTGTAGTATTGGAATCTGTGGTAAAGTTACCACCTGCTGAATAGGCTGCGGTTGTAGCCGTACTATTTGTTGACCAACCAAGGAATGTATAACCTGGACGGGTTGGTTTAGTGCTTGAAAGAGTAAGTGCTACTCCGTGTGTCTTTGTCTGACTTGATGGAGCACCTGTGCCACCGTTAGCATTATAGCTAATTGTGTAAGTATCATCTCTCCATACCGCATAAAGTGTTGTGTTTGCATTTGTAGTAAAATTACCACCTGCTGAATAGGCTGCGGTTGTAGCCGTACTATTTGTTGACCAACCAAGGAATGTATAGCCTGAACGAGTTGGTATAGTATCACTCAAATATGTTTCTGTTCCATAGTCTTTGCTCTGCGAACTTGGAGCACCTGTACCACCATTTGCATTATATGAAATTGTATATACATTTCCAATTTTGAATGGTATTGTTCCTGAATTAGAAGAACTCCAATACTTAACTTCAAAACGATAAGTATTTCCTGCAGTCATATAATACTGCAGTCTGAAATTGTTGCTCTCACCGGAATCGTCATCACTTGCCAACTGAGCACCTGATGAATCGTATAAATAAACCTGAGTGTCACTTTCAGATGTAGAATAAATTACATATGTTCCTGAAATAGATGGTGTAAACGTATAATATTTTGAATCTCCAGCATTAGTTATTGTTGCAGTGTTGGAGGTGTTTACTGACAACACCTGTGTATCCTGTCGCCAAACTGCATAAAGAGTTGTGTTTGCATTTGAAGTAAAACTACCACCCGCTGAATATGTCGCACTTGTGGCACTACTGCTTGTTGACCAACCAAGGAATGTGTAACCTGAACGAGTTGGTATAGTGCTCGAAAGATAGAGGGTAGAACCGTGTGTCTTTGTCTGACTTGATGGAGCACCCGTACCACCGTTTGCATTATAACTTATTGTATATGTATTCGCTTTCCATATTGCATAAAGTGTAGTGGAACAATTATTAGAAGCTACATTAGGATTTATATCTGTAGGTAATAGGGTATTATCGGATTGACTAAATATAGTTCCACCATCAGGGGTTGTTCCCCAACCCACAAAGGAATAACCTGTTTTGTATAATCCCATTGTGTTGTTGTGATTCATCAATCCGTTTGCCTTTGGCTTATTATATGTCCAGGTTTGAACTAATTTACTGCCATCACTAATATTGCAAACAATACCATCTGAAAGCATCAATGAATCTAAGCTAGTACTTGCGCCATTAGCATTAAAATAAACATCTAATGTATTCGCTTTCCACACAGCATAAAGAGTTGTATTTCCGTCAGTTGTGAAACTGCCACCTGCTGAATATGTTGCACTTGTGGCACTACTGCTTGTTGACCAACCAAGGAATGTATATCCACTTCTTGTTGGTTTGGTGCTTGACAAAGTCAAGTTCTCTTTAAAATATTTAGTTTGACTGCTCGGTGCTCCGCTACCGCCATTTGCGTTATATGTAACTGTTGTAGTATATGGATAAAGATACCATAGTTGATTTGCTGCACCGGTATAAGTGGTCAATGTTGCTTGATTCACTCCATTATCAGTTAAAACAAGTGATGTGTTATATAAGCTTCGAATTACATAAGTATCGCCCACTTTTTCAAAGCCCCACTGCTGTGTTGTATCATTAACATCCTTATATAAGTTAATTTTAGTGCCTACAGATGGTGTATCACTATATGGATTCACTAAAAGTGATGATGTTAGTGGAAAGTTGATTTTATAGCCGTTACCAACAGCCACCAACTTGACACGAAATTGTTGTCCCCAATTTCCCCATGTGTTAATTGGCTGTGTACTTGCATCTTTGCCCTCGCTGACAGATAGCCAAGCACCTGTGCTTTTGCCTTTTAAATAATATTGACCTGCTAAACCAGTGACAAGATTTACAGATGGGGTAGGAGTTGTTGAATTATTTACACTGTCATAATTACTTGCACGAAAGACTTTAACTACCGATGATTTAGCATAAGCCGAACCATAAACAACTTTACTTTTATAATCCGAGTTAGCATCATACACATAAATATTCGAACCACTAGTATATAAATAAATTGCGTAGTGGTCTTCTGAATAAGATGATTTATCGAAATCAAAAACCACAACATCGCCCAACTTTGCATTATCTATGCTTACTGTTCCACAAGTTCCGTAATCTTTATTAAAAATATTGTAGAAAACATATGTTGCGAATGCTGCACATTGCCAACGTGAAACGCCCAATTTTGAAGCCACTTCCGCTCCGCTATATAGTCCTGTGGTTTTCTTAGTCTGTTGTGATAAACTACATTTGCATGTCTTGTATGGCATAGGTTTATTATTGGGGTCTTCAGGACAAACACTATAATCCCACATATTATGTGACTTACCATCAGATGTGAAATAAGAACCAGTGTCATACACCGTTCTTATTAAATCAATTTTTGCTTGAATACCATTTGCCGCACTTGCTTCAATGCTTGTAATGGGTATGATTGAAACAATCATTATCACAGCTAAAAATATTGATAAAATTTTAGTTACTATTTTCATTTCTCTATCCTCCATAACATTTTATGTTATAAATTGTAACATATATTTCTAACATAAGTCAAGGCATAATAATGGTGAGGTGATTTTATGAAAGAAAAACTTATCATTAACAAAAAATCTTTAAAGGGCGAAGACGGATACAAAACCTTTTCAATCAGAATTAAAGAAGATACCGTAAGCCGACTTGATAAATTATCAACTGAAACAAATCGTTCACGAAATGAACTCATAAATATTCTCATAGATTACGCAATTGACAATTGTGAAGTAAAATAAACAACCGCTTTCGATTTTTCGAGGGCGGTTTGGTTTTATATAATGATATATGTAATATTGTGTTTTGTTAGACAAATTGGGGGTTGTAGAATTCGTAATGCAAAATGCAAAACGCAAAGGGCAAAATGTTGGGTCTGCGACGCACCCCCCTTCCGTCACTCGCTTTGCTCGTGCCACCTTCCCCTCGCAGGGGGAAGGCTATATTGGGCTCCACCCTTGAGGGGGAGCTGTCTGCGAAGCAGACTGAGGGGGGTATCTTAAAAGAGCCCGACAAATTCAACTTTCAACGCAGTTGCAAATTTTTTATATTCATTATTCATTA
>JAZNZJ010000027.1:0-28863 GCA_045594885.1 Candidatus Fimenecus sp.
TTTATTGAAAACTTACCCATGTGGGTGGCTTACGCACTTCTCTTTATAATCAACTTCACATCATTTTTTGACAAAAAAGAAATAAAAGAAAATGCAACAGTATAATTCCTAAAAAAATTACGGACTACCAATTGGTAGTCCTTTTTTTTGATAAATTTGAATTTCTCTAATTCTTTCCGCTCCCTCTTTGAGGGAGCTGTCTGCAAAGCAGACTAAGGGAGTAATATGAATAACAACAAACTCCCTCCGTCATTTTCTTCGAAAATGCCACCTCCTTCAATGAGAAAGGAAGAAACGGGCGATTCGTGAATCGCTCCTACCATAATCGCAACGCAGACCCGACACTTTGCACTTTGCATTTTGCATTTTGCATTCAACCCCCAAAACCCCCATTTGTCAAATGCCTTATAGCATCTTAATTATGCTTTTATGGTTGAATTTTTAATTTTAAAGTAGTACAATCATTCACGGTGATTATTTTGGAAAAACAAAACACATTCAAGGCGGCATTCAAAGCCGCATTTCCACACACATTACCCGTAATGACGGGCTATTTGTTTATAGGTATAGCTTTTGGCGTTATGTATGCTGAAAAAGGCTACAATTTTATTTGGGCGGCAATAATGAGTCTTACTGTTTATGCAGGGTCGGGGCAGTACCTTGCCGTTGATTTCTTTGATTATTCAGTAAGTCTTTTACAGGTGGTATTTTTAACATTTATGGTGAATGTCCGTCACGTATTTTATGGGCTTTCGCTTCTTGACCGCTTTAAATCTGCGAAAAAATTCAAGCCTTATCTTGTATTTTCATTGACTGATGAAACATATTCATTATACTTTCTCACTAAAACACCAAAAGGAATGAATGAGGGTAAATTTTTGTTTGCATTGTCGATTCTTGACCAATCTTATTGGATAATCGGTTCAATTATCGGCTCGGTTGCAGGAACACTCATTCCATTCGACTCAACGGGTATTGATTTCGCAATGACGGCATTGTTCCTCGTAATTCTCACTGAACAATGGCTCACAAATAAAAATCATTTTCCTGCAATAGTGGGCGTTATCTGTTCAGTAATCTGCCTTTTACTTTTCGGAAAAGACAGCTTTGTACTGCCCTCAATGATATGCATACTCTCAATTCTTCTTGCATTTAAAAAATCACCAATAAATAAGCACGAAGAAACAGAAAAGGGGGCAGAGAAAAATGAATAATCTTCCCGTATCTTTCTGGCGTTCGGTAATCATAATTGCATTAGTAGCACTCACAACCTTTGTAACCCGTGCAATTCCCTTCGTTCTTTTTCCTGACGGTAAAGAGATTCCTAAAACAGTTCAATATCTTGGTAAGGTTTTACCTGCCGCCGTAATTAGTATGCTTGTTGTCTATTGCTTTAAAAGTGTAACTCCAATGCAATTTCCATTCGCACTCCCTGAATTGATTGCGGGTGCGGTTGTTGTGTTGTTACATATCTGGAAAAGAAATAACTTGTTAAGTATTGGTGTGGGTACAGTCCTCTATATGATATTGCTTCAGTATGTTTTTGTGTAATATTTATAAATGATTTTTTGACGGAGTTTTTTCTCCGTCATTTTTTTGTTTATTTTTAATAAAAAACACCTATATATAATAGTATAGAGCAAATAAGGAATATTTTTCAAAATAATGCATAAAATAGGGACAAGAAAGAAGTGTATCAAAGAAGCAAAATGCAACTTTTTGTAACCGTTTTGTAATAATTTAATGTTTTTTTAAAAATCTCACAAAAATTTTATTGCATTTACACTCGAAAACCACAATATATGGTGGATTTAAAGGGGCGTTTGGTATATTCAGTCAAAAATTGACTTTTGTTTTTGGCACATTTGCACAAAAAACATTTACGAAAAAATTTGACTTTTTATTGACGTTTGAATATAATGTGCAAGGTCACAAAGCGAGAATAACGGTCGTGCTTTAAGTGGACCTTAAATTCACCTTTCAAGGTGGGTGAAGGGAAAGCACTCTGACAATATTCAGGGTTTATCACGGCTTATTAAAGGAGCAGAATGATGATAAAAGAAATTCATGGGCAGGTAAAAGCAATCCGTAAACCTTTTATACGGATAGTGGCTTTGATTTTGGCACTCGCCATTCTCTGTGCCGGTACAGCTTTCGCTGCCACAAGTGAGACCTATATTGTAGATATTTATGAGGGCTCACAGGTAACACGAGTAGAAACGTCCGAAAAAGACCCATACCAGATTGTTGCCGAAGCAGATATTCAGTTGTCTAAAGATGATAAGTTGATAATCGATGACTTTATAATTGGTCAAGACAGCCGAATTATTATTTGTCGTGCAAGTAATGTGAAATTCATTAATGCAGACGGAACAGAACAAAATTTGATATTTGCAGGAACAGTAGCAGAACTCATTGAAAGTCAGGGTGTTGTACTTTCAGATAAACTTGTTTCAAGTGTCAATGTAAAAGCTGTTGTGACAAACAATCTAGAAGTAAGAATTCTCAATTCTTATGATATTACTATTAACGTTGACAATGAAAAAAGATATGTGAAATCAACTGCCTCAACAGTGGGTGAACTTCTCGAAGAACAGAACATAGTTCTCGATGAAGATGATGAAGTTGTTCCGTCAGCGGATTCTCCACTTTCACACGAACTTGTAATTGATGTGCTTCGTGTTGAATATGTAACACGTGAAAGCGAAGAATCAGTTCCATTCTCATCAAAAACAAAGTATTCATCGGCATTACTCAAGGGTACAACTAAGGTTACTCAAGAGGGTGTGAATGGTACAAAAACAGTTGTATATAAAGACAAGGTTGTAAACGGTGTTGTTTCATCGACAACAATTGAGAGCGAAACAATCACGAAGAAACCTGTTGACAAGATTACAACAATCGGTACACTTGTTAAATCAACAACAAGCAGCGGACTAGGAAATAGCCGTATTGAAAAGAATGGTAAGCCGATTTCCGAAATCGCACTTCCTTCAAAATATACAATCGGTAAAAACAATATTCCAACAGAGTATAAATACACAATCAAGGGTAAAGCGGCTGCTTATTGTGAGCCGGGCGGACTCACCGCAACGGGCAAAAAGGTAATGCCCGGTCGTATTGCCGTTAACCCAAAACAAATTCCATATGGTACAGAAATGTGGATTGTATCAAACGACGGTGTAGTTTACGGATACTGTATCGCCGAGGATACGGGCGGATTTGTCAATAAGGGCAAATTCACGGTTGACCTTTATATGAACACTGAAAGTCAGTGTGTAAAATGGGGCTCACGTGACGTAACAATCTATATTTTATAAAAGCATTAAAGAGAGTAGCAATACTCTCTTTTTTTATTGATTTGTTTTTTAGACTTTATGAATGTGAACTTTTTATAGAGTAACGCATCAACACTCATTTATATTAAATAATTATTATTTATAAAATAATAAAAGTGTGTGAAAATTCGTTTGAATTGTTGACTTTCAAGAATATGTGAATTATAATGTAATAGAATATATAATTATGGATAAGTGCGATTTTTTTTAGAGAAATCGGTCGAGAAGAGGTCATATAAATATGAGTATAAAAGCGTTTGAAAAGAAAGTTTGGTTGTCAACCCCTACAATGCACGGGGAGGAAATCAAACACATAATTGAAGCATATGAAACCAATTGGATGTCAACAATTGGCGAAAACATTAATCAGATTGAGCGTCTTGTTTGTGAGAAAATCGGTTGTAAATATTCAGTTGCTCTTGGAACAGGTACATCCGCTTTGCATCTTGCTGTAAAACTTGCAGGTGTAAAACGTGGGGAAAAGGTTTTTTGTTCAGATATGACCTTTGCTGCAACAGTAAATCCGGTGGCTTATGAGGGGGCAGAGCCCATATTTATTGATAGCGAGTACGAAACATGGAATATGGACCCCAAAGCTTTAGAAAAGGCATTTGAGTTGTACCCAGATGTTAGAGTTGTTGTTCTTGTTCACTTGTATGGTGTTCCTGCAAAGCTTGACGAAATTATTGAAATCTGCGAAAGACACAATGCCATTCTCATTGAAGATGCTGCAGAATCAATGGGTGCTACTTATAAGGGCAAACAGACGGGGGCTTTTGGAAAATATAGTGCAGTTAGCTTTAATGGTAATAAGATTATTACAGGTTCTTCGGGCGGAATGCTTTTGACAGATATTAAAGAAGATGCCGACAGAGTACGTAAGTGGTCAACTCAGTCAAGAGAAAATGCTCCTTGGTATCAGCACGAAGAGTTGGGCTACAATTACCGTATGAGCAATATTGTTGCAGGTGTTGTGCGAGGTCAGTTCCCTTATTTAGAAGAACACATTCGCCAAAAGAAAGCAATTTATGATAGATACAAAAAAGGCTTTGAAGGTTTGCCAATTACAATGAATTCTTATGATGAAGAAAACTCAGACCCTAATTTTTGGCTTTCTTGTATGCTTATTGACGAAACAGCGATGTGTAAGCAGGTTAGAACCGATAAAGAAACTTCTTATGTAACAGAAAAAGGCAAATCTTGTCCTACTGAGATTTTAGAAACACTTGAAAAATATAATGCAGAGGGCAGACCAATTTGGAAACCGATGCATATGCAACCAATTTACATAAATAATGCATTCGTTACTGCTGAGGGTGATGGCAGAGAACTCGCACTTAAAGACGGTGAATGTTCTGCCGGTGCAGATATATTCCGCAGAGGTTTGTGTCTTCCTTCAGACTATAAGATGACTACTGAACAACAGGATATTATTATAGAAATTATCCGCAGTTGTTTTGAATAATGATGGGGATGACTTATGTACGCAAAAGTTTTTAAACGTATGATGGATTTTGTATTATCATTTATTGCATTGTTGGTGCTTTCGCCGATATTACTTGTGCTTACAATTATAGGTGCTTTTGCAATGAAAGGTAATCCGTTCTTTGTACAAAAAAGACCTGGAAAAAATGAGAGAATTTTCAATTTAATCAAATTCAGAACAATGACTTGTGCAAAAGATGAAAATGGTAATGACTTGCCCGATGAAGACCGCCTTACTAAGTATGGTGAGTTTTTAAGAGCCACCTCACTTGATGAGTTACCTGAACTTGTAAATATTTTAATAGGTGATATGTCAATTGTAGGGCCAAGACCTCTTTTAGTTCAGTATTTACCACTTTATAACGAACATCAAAAAAGGCGTCATGAGGCAAGACCGGGGCTTACGGGTTATGCACAAGTGAGCGGAAGAAATTCAATAACCTGGGAACAAAAATTTGATTTGGACGTTGAATACATAGATAATATTACTTTTATTGGAGATATGAAGATTATCTTTTCCACAGTTTTGAAGGTATTAAAAAGAGAAGGCATATCTCAAGAAAATAATGCTACTATGGAAGCTTTTACAGGAACAAAAACAGACGTTTAATAAAAAATCTCTTTTAATGAGGTGTTTTTTTGAGTAAGAAAATAAAATTACTTTTTACAAGTGTAGGCAGAAGAATTGAATTAATTCAATCTTTCAGACAAGCGGCAGAGCATTTGGGAATAGATTGCGTGATATATGGTGCTGACATTACAGATACCGCACCGGCACTTATGTTCTGTAACAGAAAAGAGATTGTTTGCCGAATTTCAAATCCCAATTACATTGATGAAATAAAGGGTATATGTGAAAGGGAAAAAATTGATGCAGTAATTCCAACAATAGACACTGATTTATTGTTACTTGCAAATAATAAAGAAAAAATTGAAAGCGTTGGAACAAAGGTGTTTATTAGTGCTCCTGATAAAATTGCATTGTGCCGAGATAAACGCTTTACAGCGGATTATTTTATAAAGTGTGGACTTAAATCACCCGTACCGGTTGATAATGTTGATGATTATAATAGCGGTTATCCTTGCTTTATCAAGCCCAAAGACGGAAGTTCAAGCATCAATGCATATAAAGTTGAAAATCATGACGATTTGATTGCATATTCTCGTCAGGTAGAAGACTACATAATTCAGCGATTTATTTCGGGAACAGAATATACAGTGGATATTTTCTGTGATTTTGATGGAAATCCGATTTATATCACACCTCGTGAAAGAGTTGCCGTAAGGGGTGGCGAAGTTCTTAAAACTAAAATTTTTCAAGACGACAAGATTATTGAAGAATGCAGAGCTCTTATTAAGGACTACAAGCCTTGCGGTGCTTTGACGGTTCAGCTTATACGTGAGACTCAAACGGGTGATGATTATTATATTGAAATAAATCCTCGTTTTGGCGGCGGTGCTCCACTTTCAATGAAAGCGGGTGCAAATTCTGCTGAAGCCCTTTTGAAGCTTCTCTGTGGTGAAAAAGTTACTGAACAAGAAAAAGCCGCTTCAAATGGTGCAATTTACAGCAGATTTGATAATTGTGTCTGCATTGAGCAGGGTGAAAAGCATAAGCTTAAGGCTGTTATTTTCGATTTAGATGATACTCTTTATTCTGAAAAAGAATATGTGAAGAGCGGATTTAAAAAAGTTGCAGAAACTATTGGCAACGATGTTGTTGCAACCGAAAAGCAGTTGTGGCAGGCTTTTGAAAATGGCGAAAATGCGATTGATAGTGTTTTACGAGCAAACAATCTTTATACAGAAGATTTGAAGAATAAGTGTGTAAATGAATATCGAAATCAGATTCCTGATATTCATTTGTTTGATGGGGTAGTAGAGGTTTTAACAACTCTTAAGCAAAAGGGAATCAAAACAGGTATTATTACTGACGGACGACCATTTGGTCAAAGAGCAAAATTAAAGGCTTTGGGTCTTGAAAATTTGGTTGACGAAATAATAATTACAGATGAACTCGGTGGCATTAATTTTAGAAAGCCCGATGATATTTCATTTAGAATTATGCAAAAACGTTTCAATGTTAATTTTGGTGAAATAATGTATTTGGGCGACAATCTGAATAAAGATTTTATTGCACCATTGCAATTAGGTATGCAAGTTGGTTGTTTTGAGAATAAAGACGGCTTGTATTATAACGAAGATTTAAACCCCGGCAATATTAGAAAAATAAGTAAGATTGCGGAAGTATTAAGTTTATGAAAAAACGAGTTTTGATATTATCTCAGGTAATTCCACAATGGTATGTTGATGTAATAGTGCATTCATTGGGTGAAGATGTTGAAACAACTTTTATCACGGGTAGTGAAATCTGTGGTAATGTTATATCGGCGCCTGAATATGACTCAACAAGCTTTGTATCAAGATTTGTTACATGGAGTAAGTATTTTTTATTTACATATAAATGGGCAAACAAAAACAAAAAAGAAAAATATGATTTAATTTTTTCAACATCAAATCCACCTCTTAATTCATTTTTGGGATTAAGATTAAAAAAGGTATTTAAAGCTCCTTTTATTATGATGAATTGGGATATTTATCCGCAGTGCATCGACTATATGATAAAAAATACTATAGTTCATCAGGTTTGCAATATCTGGCATAGCTTGAATAATAAGAATTATCCCAAAATAGATAAGATGATAACCATCGGTGAGGTGGTTGCAGAGTCTATCAATGAAAAGTTGAAAACTAAAATTGACATTCCTGTAATTCCCATTGGTGTAGATACCAATTTGCTGATTCCACGTGAAAAAAATGAAAATTTATTCTGTACTGAACACAAACTTGAGAATAAGTTTATAGTGCTTTATTCGGGGAAAATGGGCTATGGTCATAATGTAGAGTTGATTTTAGAAACAGCGAAAAAACTGCGAAGTTATGATGATATTTGTTTTGTGTTTATAGGTGGTGGGCAAAAATATTCAGTTGTTGAGGATTTTTGTAATGCTCCTGAAAATACAAATGTGTTTGTATTCCCGTATCAGCCCGATGAAATGTTTGTTTACTCAATGGCATGTGGTGATATTGGCATTGTTACTGAAGAGAGTGAAATGGCAAGACTTTTTATGCCAAGTAAAACTTACAGTTTTATCTCTTGCGGAACACCAATCATCGGTATTAGTACTGATGACGACGATTTACACAATACTATTGAACAAAAAGGTATTGGATATTGCGTAACCGATAATAACCCTGAAACTTTAAGCAAATATATTTTAGATTTATATATGGATAAAGATAAATTAACTAAGCTTAAAAATGCTGCAAGAGAATGTGCTGTGCAGGATTATGACATTAAGAAGATTGAAGAGCAGTATTCAGAGCTTTTTGCAAACTTTTTGTAAAATAGAGAAGGAAAATGAATGAAAGTTCTAATGATAAATGAGGTCTGCGGTGTAACAAGTACAGGACGAATTTGTACTGATATTGCAGATATACTTACACAACAGGGACATACCTGCAAAATCGCATATGGATATGGCAGGCATAATGTTTTGCCCCAACATGAAAAATATGCAATTAAAATAGGCAATAAAATTGATGTATATTCTCATGCTCTTTTAAGCAGAATTTTTGACAATACAGGTTTTTATTCACAAAACGCAACAAAAAAACTTGTGGAACAAATAAAGAGCTTTAATCCTGATATAATACATCTTCATAATTTGCATGGGTATTACATAAATATTGAAATTCTTTTTAATTATCTGAAAGAAGCAGACAAGCCTGTGTTATGGACATTGCACGATTGTTGGACTTTTACAGGGCATTGTACCTGTTATGATTATTACGGATGTGATAAATGGATTACAGGTTGTCATAATTGCAATCTGATTAAGGAATATCCTGCCAGCTTATTTGTTGATAATTCAAAGAATAATTATCGTCGTAAGAAAGAAATTTTTAATGGTGTTGAAAAAATGCATATTGCAACACCGTCAAAATGGCTCAAAAAACAGGTCGAAAAATCATTTTTGGGTTCATATCCTGTAACCGTAGTAAACAGTGGCATTGATTTGAGCATTTTTAAGCCTGTTGATAGTGCTTTTAGAGAGAAATACGGTTTGCAAAACAAAAAAATACTTTTAGGTGTTGCAAATGCTTGGTCCGTACGTAAGGGCATAAATGATTTCATTAAACTTGCAAATGAACTTGATGAAAGCTATAAAGTAGTTATTGTGGGTGATTTGCGAGAATTCGCTTGTCCCGATAATATTGTGCATATTCCTCACACCGACAGTATTGAAGAATTGGCACAAATATATTCCGAAGCAGACGTTTTTCTTAATCTTTCTTATGAAGAAACTCAAGGACTCACCACAATTGAAGCTATGGCTTGTGGCACACCCGTTGTGGTGTATAATAAGACAGCAATACCTGAATGTGTAACTTCAGATTGCGGTGTGGTTGTAGATGGATATGATTTTTCAGTTTTGAAAGATGCACTTGAAAAGGCGATGACCCTTTCAAGTGAAGCATGCGTAAAAAACGCATCTAATTACCCTAAAAAAGAATGTTTTGAAAGATATGTTGAAATGTACGAGGATTTGGTAAAATGATTAGTTTTAGCGGAATTGATTGTAGCGGTAAATCAACTCAAATTGAATTGCTGTGTAAAGAATTTGATAAAAAGCACATTAAATATCAGGTCGTTTGGAGTCGTGGAGGTTACACACCGGGAATTGAGTTTATAAAAAAACTTATCCGTGGTAACAAAGAGGTTTCAAAAGAAGACAGAGTTGCTTATTCTGAAAAGGTTAACAGCAATTCATCAAAAAGAAAAATTCTTTTTACGGCGGGTTTAATTGACCTTTGGTTTTATTATTCAATTGTTCTTCGTCTTAAAGAATTATTTGGAACAAAAATACTTTGCGACAGATATATTTGGGATACTTATATTGATTTTAAGATGAAATATCCCGATATAGATTTCGAAAAATCTTTTTGGTGGAAGTTAACTTTGAAGACAATGGTTAAACCCTCACCATCTTTTGTATTCTTTATTCCCGCAGAAGAGTCAATGAGAAGAAGTGAATTGAAGTTTGAACCTTTTCCCGAACCCATTGAAATTAGAAATCAACGTATAGAAATGTATGTTAATGAGGTTAAAAATAACCGTTGGGAACATATCATCGATTGTACAAAGAGTATTGAAGAAGTTTTTGAAGATGTTGTTGCAAAATTAAACTAAACATCTGAAAAATTAAAGGAGAATTGGCATTGATTATTTATGTATCGGCATTTTTAAGCCCTCACGTTAAGCCTTTTTGTGATTATCTTTATGAGAAAACGAATGGTGAATTCAGATATGTTGAAACCATTGAGCTTACTGAAGAACGTAAAGCAATGGGATATTCTTACGATAAAGACAGTGTGCCTTATGTAATGAATTATCTGGAAAATGCACAGAAAATAAACAGTTTGCTTGAAACATCTGAATGTGTAATTATCAATCCATGCTCTTCTTCACCTAATTTAGTAAAAAAACGATTAAAGAATAATCAACTTACCTTTTTTATCAGTGAAAGAATATTCAAAAAGGGAATAGTGAAATTTTTAGACCCAAGAGTCTGGAAAATGGCAGGATTATTTTTCGGCAATAAAAAGAAAAATATTCATCTTCTTGCAATGGGCGGATATGTTGGTAAAGACTTCTCTTTGTTGGGATTTCCTGCAGATAAGATTTATCGTTTTGGATATTTTCCTGAAAGTTTTGGTGATGATATTATTTCAGAACCATCAACTTCAAATATTGAATTGTCGTGGGTCGGTAGAATGATTTCATGGAAAAGGCCCGAGTTCGCAGTTGAGGTTGTAAAAAAACTGAAAGAAAAAGGTCATAGTTGTCATTTGTCAATGTGCGGTGATGGTCCTCTTATGGAAAATGTAAAAGCCCTCATTGAACAATATGCACTTCAAAATGAGATTACTCTGCACGGAATGATAGCTAATACACAAGCAAGAGGAATTACAGCAAAATCAACAGCCTTTTTAAGTACAAGTACTCGAATGGAGGGCTGGGGTGCAGTTGTAAATGAAGCTCTTGACGTAGGAACTCCTGTTGTAGCCTGTCGTGATATTGGTGCAGCACCATATCTAATAGAAAACGGTGTTAACGGATATACATATGCCGTTAATGACATTGATGGTGCAGTTGACGGCATTTTACAAATATTTAGCAATCAGTCCCAATTTAGAAAAAATGCATCTGAAACAGTTAAGCTTTGGAATTCGCAGGTTGCGAGTGAAAGATTTTATAGCATTTTAAACGAGATTTATAAAGGTAATAATTGTCCTGATTTGTATAAAACAGGACCAATGAGTAAGGAGAGAAAATAATGAAATTTTGTATGGTAGGCTCACTTTTACCTACAGAAGTTTTTGATGATTTAGTTGAAAAAAGTAAGGCAAAGCCCTCAAACGCACCTGAAAATTTTCAGATGATGTTTGCTAAGGGTATGGCTAAGAACGATGAAGAACTTACTATTATATCTTTTCCTACGGTTGCTACTTATCCAAACGGACCACAATTGTATTTATCAAAGAAGAATTACAACATTGGGTCTAAAATAGATATTCGTTGTCCTGCAATGTTAAATCTTCCTCTTGTAAAACAGGCACAAATTTATATTAAAACATATTCTTATGTAAAGAAATGGCTTAAAGAGAACAAGGGCGAAAAGAAGCAAGTTATATTGTATTCCGATTATCCCGTTTATGCTAATGCCGCAAGAAAGGCTTGTAAAAAAGATAAAGATGCTTCATGCGTTTTATTTATGACGGACTTACCAACCTTCTCACTTCTTCCACACGATAATTCATTAGGTAGCAAGATAATGTGCAAGATGGATGAAGAGCGAGAAGAAAATTACAATAAATTTGACTCCTATATTCTGCTTACAAAACATATGGCAGAAAAAATGGGTGTATCAGATAAGCCCCATATTATTGTAGAAGGTTTTTCAGACCCTGAAAGTTATGAGTTTGAACAAGCAAAGTCCGACAAAAAGGTGATTATGTATTGTGGAGCGCTTTCAGATGTTTATAATATAACAACACTTTTAGAGGCTTTCCAATTATGCAAAATTGACGCAGAGCTTTGGATTTTTGGTGGTGGCAGCAGAGAAAACGAGGTAAAAAAAGCTGCAGAAAAAGATAATAGAATTAAATTTTTCGGCAAAGTACCTCGTGAAGAATTACTTCGTCGTCAAAAGGCTGCACACCTTCTTGTGAGCATAAAATCAAGTGATGATGATTTCACTAAATATGCATTTCCGTCAAAAATTCTTGAATATATGACAGCCGGTACTGCGGTTTTATCAACAAGAATCGGTGGTATTCCTGACGAATATTTCGATTATATATACACAATCGATAATGAAGACGTTAATGTAATAAGTGCAAAAATTGAAGAAATTCTTAATCTTCCGGTCGAAGTGCTTGAAGAAAAGGGCGAAAAGGGAAGAGTTTTTGCGGTACAACAGAAAAATTGCCAAAAGCAAACAAAAGACATAATTGAATTTTTAAAAGGATAAGTTGAAAATATGAAAATATCTGAGATGATTCTTCGTGAAGATTTTTATAAAATTAACGATGAAACCTTAAGTGAATATTTTTCTGATTCGCAAGAACAAGAAGTACTGTATATTTATCCTCAACTCAATGCAATCATTACTAAAAAGCCCTCTAAAAAGGTCAAAAAGTATTTATATAATGAATACAAAGTTAGGGGGAATCGCTTTAAAGCATTGTTGATAAAAGCCTATGTATTTCTGTCACTTAACTCAAGGGGTATGTTTGCAAGTGCAAAAACAAAAATTCCCAATAATATGACGGGCGATAATCTTATTTATCCTTGCAATAAAAAGTACAGGATATTTGATTTTGAAAATAACACTGTAGAGGTAATTGCAAAGAAGGGCTTTCCAACCAAAGATTTGGAAAGAGAAATTGAATTCCGCACAAGTAATAGTGCACCTTTTATTCCAAAGTTAGTTTCATTTTCAAAAAATAGCTATCGTGAAAATATAATTGACGGAATACCCCTTGCAAGAGTAACCGAAGATTTTTCAAACCTTTGTGAAAAAGCAGTTAAAATTGTTGAAAATTATGCCTTGGACAAAGGCTTGGTAAAAGAAAAAAATGCTCAAGAGTATTCTGAACATCTCAAATCAATTATTGATGCAATCACGCAAAATAATAATAAAAAACTTGACAGAGAATTATTACAAAAATTAGTATCTTCTCTTGTATCAAATATTAAAATTGATGAAAAAGTAACACTCACACTTTCTCACGGTGATTTACAGCCCGGTAATGTGTGGATTGACAAGAATAAAAATATTTTTGTTATAGATTGGGAGTCTTGGGACGAGCGAAGTGTTTGGTATGACCGTGCAATTATGTTTAGTTCAGTTCGTTCAAAGGGATTGTCAAACTATATTGAAAAGACAAATAACAAAACAGAATGGGCGGTAGTTTGTTTAGAAGATATTATCTTCCGTCTTAATGAGCTTTATAACCTACCATTTGATTATGGCGAAAAAGAATTCTCAGCTTACATAAATGAACTTTATGAAAGAGTTAAATGAAAGGACACAGTATGAATACGAAATATAACGGTATGTTTTCATTTGCAAATAACACTGAAGTTGACCTTATGCTTCAAATGTCTAAAGAAAGACATACAGAAGAAGAAAAAAGCACACTTATAAGTATTTTTGAGTCAATAGGGCAGGAAAGTTTCATTGAACTTTGTAAGGAGCATCAGTTTGAGGGCATTGTTGCTGCATTTTTAAAAAAATGCAACTATGCAATGAATGATACTTGGCAAAAAATCTATGATGACTGTTATCGTGCGGCTAAAGAAAAACTTGAGGCAACTAAAAGCATTTGCGCAAAAATGCATGAAAACGGAATTGAAATGATAGCCCTTAAAAATGGCGGAATATTGGCGGATATAATTGACGACCCGGCTAAAATGCCAATGGGTGACGTGGATTCACTTGTTCAAAAGAAAGACTTTTTCAAAGCTCACGAGATAATGTTGAGTGAGGGCTATAAATTTGAATACTGTAATGACTATGAAATTCCCGATATAAATAATGCTTATCGTGACGGTGATGCAGAGTATTTTAAAATGATAACCGATACGCATAAATTCATTTATGAACTTGCTTGGCGAGTTGTGGCAGGCAGATGGATGCGTCCCGATTGTGAGCCCAATACTGAAGAGAATTTTGGCAGAAGCCATTATGCAAAAGATAGCTTTATAAGAGTTTTATCACCCGAAGATAATCTTTTGCAGGTTTGTATTCATACAGCAAAGCACTCATATTTGAGAGCACCCGGACTTAGACTTAATCTTGATGTTGAAAGAATAGTAAGCAATTGTGAAATTGATTGGGATTTGTTTTTAGACAAAGTAAAAAAAGCACATACCAAAACAGCGGCTTATTTTTCATTGTACATACCGGTTGTATTATTTGGTACACCCGTGCCACAGTATATTCTTGATGAATTAAGACCTTCAAAGGCAAAACAAAACAGAATTGAAAAAATGCTTTCAAAAGCAGGATTTTTGCATCCCAAGGCAAGAAAATTTTCAAGAGTTGATTTCTTACTCTTTCAAACATCACTTTACGACAGCGTAAATGATATGTGGCACACACTTTATCCTAATGCAAAATGGCTTAAGTCACGTTACAATTTTAGTAACAGTTTAATGATACCTTATTATATTTTTCTTAGAGGCCTTGATTTAGTTGGTATTAGAAAGAAACAGAAGTAAGAATTAAAACGGTGACGATATGAAAAAACTATTAAGAAAATTATTGTCTTTTCCCACGGAAACAAAAAATAAAGTTCTTTTATTAATTAAAAAAGTAAAATATCCTCATAATGGTGCTGTTAAGGGTAAAATCCATTTGGTTAATCGTGGCAAAATTACATTTGGTGAGGGCTGTGTAATAAACGGAAAAAATAAATACAACCCCATAGGTTTTGGCGATGGTTGCAGTATTGTTGCAGAAGCAGGTGCAAAAATAACCGTTGGTGAAAATGTAGGAATGTCAAATTGCACACTTTATTCCCGTGAAAGTATCACTATAGGTAACGATGTTCTTTTGGGTGGCGGAGTAAAGATATATGATACAGATTTTCACTCTCTTGATGCACAATACAGAGGTAAACCCGAAGACAAACAGCACACAAAAAACAAACCGGTAGTTATTGAAGACCGAGCATTTATCGGTGCGGGTAGCCTTATTTTAAAAGGTGTACACATAGGTGAAGAAGCGATTATCGGTGCAGGTTCAGTTGTAACAAAGAATGTTCCCGCAGGTGAAATTTGGGCAGGAAATCCCGCAAAAAAAATCAGATAAGAATTCAACTTTTATATGAGGTGACAAAATGTATTTCGATGGTATAAACCCACTTAAAATGTTAACTAAAGATTTTGATATGTTCTGGAAGTTCTATCCTGCCGCTATGACACGAATGGCTTTCAAGAAAATAACAAATAAAAAGTTACGTAGTAAAATCTATGGTGGCGGTAAACTTGTTTATTCTCAAGAAGATGCTAACGAAATGCTGAAAAATGCTTTAAGCGATAATAAGCCTTTTATGTTTGGACGTCACGGAACAAACGAACTTTTAATTGCAAGTCATGGTTTGATGCTTGAAAAAGGCATTCTTACCGATATGGATTGCAATAAATTAAATGTTGGGTGTGAGCATTCAGGCTTTTTCCCAAATGAAAAAGAAGCATATAAAAAATTCAATGAGCTTATAATTGATGCCTCAGAACAGAGTGATATATACGGAACATTCCGTATGCTTATGGAAGATTATTATATCAAGCATTATATGAAAAAAGACGTTAAACTCACTCATCTTAATATGCTTGATTTTTGGCGATATAAAGAGCCATTCACTTGTGCCTTAAAAGGTCAAAAAGTTTTGGTTGTGCATTATCTTGCTAATCAAATTGAAGACCAATATAAGAAACGTGAGTTACTCTTTGATAATCCATCAGTTTTACCCGAGTTTGAGCTTATGACTATGCCGGCTGTTCAGACAATTGCCGGAAATCGTGACCCACGCTTTAACACATGGTTTGAAGCACTTGATTATATGTATGAAGAAACCAAGAAATATGACTATGATGTTGCTCTTTTAGGTTGTGGTGCTTATGGAATGCCTTTAGCAGCCAAGCTCAAAAAAGATGGTAAAAAAGTGGTTTATATGGGTGGAGTTGTTCAGATGCTTTTTGGAATAAGAGGCAAACGTTGGGACGAAATGCCTGAAGCGGCGGCTCTTTATAATGAACATTGGGTAAGCCCCGACCCTAATTTTATTCCTAAAAATTCTGAATCCGTTGAAGAGGGTTGTTATTGGTGAAAAATACTGATTTAGATAAAAAAAAGAATTTAACAGTTGTTCAGGTCAATGCTGTGGGTATGACTTTGAGTACGGGCAGAACAACATGGGAAATGCATGAATATTTTGAAAAAAATGGGATAAAAAGCTATATTGCAACCGCAAATGGCAGTGATTGTCCTCAGTCCTATGCGATTTCTTCAATGCCATTTATGCATTTAGACACTTTAATGACTGTTTTAACCGGCTTAGAGTGTTATCATTCAAGAATGCAAACTAAAAAGTTTTTAAGATTTCTTGATGAGGTAAAGCCCGATGTAGTTCATCTTCGAGTACTTCATAATTCATACATCAATCTTAAAATGCTTTTAAAGTATTTAGCTAAAAAGAATATTGCTACCGTTGTTACTTTGCATGATTTTTGGTTTATAACGGGCAAATGCTGTTCTTATAATGTATTTCCATGTGACCGTTGGCAAACAGGGTGCTATAGTTGCCCTGCAATGCAAATAGATGCACGTAAGCGTCTGTTCGACAGAACAACAAAGATGTGGAAAGATAAAAAGAAGTGGTTTGAAAGAATTAACAAACTTGCAGTTATCGGTAATTCTCAATGGACTACTGAACAGGCTAGAAATTCTTTTCTTAAAAATGCGAAAATTGTAGATTGTGTTTACAATTGGATAGATTTTGAAGAATTTTACCCAAGAACAGAAAACATTGTTCGCAAAGAATTGGGTCTTGAAGGCAAAAAAATCATATTGGGCATATCAAGATTTTGGGACGATAAGTCAAGTAAAGGTTTTTCTTCATATATTGACCTTGCAAAAATTATGCCTGAAAACTACCACATTGTTTTAGTTGGTACTCTTAATAGTGAAAGACAGTTGCCCGACAATATTACTGTATTGCCCGGAACTAATGATAAAGAAAGATTAGCTCAATATTACTCTGAAGCAGATGTTTATCTTAACTTATCTGAAAGTGAAACCTTTGGTAAGGTTTCAGCTGAAGCAGCATCTTGCGGTACTCCGATAATAGCACTTAATAATACTGCAAACCCTGAAATTGTACCTGAAGGTGCAGGTGAGGTGCTTGAAAGTGCAGATGTTCAGGTTATTCTTGAGGCACTTAAAAGAATCTTTAAGAAAGATAAGTCCGAATACATACCAAAGTGTATTGAGCATACACATAACAATTTTGACAGGCAAAAAAATATCGAAAGATATATTGAGATATATAATGAATTATTAACAGAGGAATAAAAATGAAAATTGCATTTTTTTCATCAGTATTAAATCATCATCAAATAGAGTTTTGTGATGAAATGTACAAACAACATGGTGATAATTTCACTTTCGTTTCTACAATGGAAATGGAAGAACAACGAAAAAAACTGAAATATCCTGAATACGACAGACCATATAAATTAAAAATGCATATGAATGCAGAAACAAGGGCCATGGGTGAAGAGATTTTTCAAAATGCAGATGTTGTAATTTTGGGCGTACTTATGGAAAAACCTTTGCGTCGTCGTTTAAAAGCAGGTAAAACTACGTTTTTATATAAGGAAAGACTTTTTAGAAATAAGCCTTCAATTATTCTCTTTGTCAGAAGCTTGTTATATGTTGCAAAAGAATATTGGGCATTTAGAAATAAACCTTTCTATATGTTAGCGGCGAGTGCCTATTCGCACAGTGACTATAAATCTTTAGGTATATTTGGCAAAAAAACATTTGCTTGGGGATATTTTCCGCCACTCAAAGAGTACGATGAGAAATGGCTTGTTGATAATAAAAAGTCAGATGTTTTAAATATCTTTTGGGCGGGCAGATTTCTTGAACTTAAAAATCCTTTTTATTTAATTGAGGTGGCAAAAACCCTTAAAAATAAAGGAATTACTTTTCATATTGATGTGGCAGGTAATGGCCCACTTGAAGATGAAATTAAGAAAGCAATTATTGACAATAAATTTGAAAATGAATTTACTCTTCACGGTGCTTTGCCTCAAGAAAATGTCCGTGAGTTAATGGAAAAAGCAAATATATATCTTTTCACCTCTAACAGACAAGAGGGATTTGGTGTAGTGCTTTCAGAGGCTATGAATAGTGGATGTGCTGTTGTTGCGAGTGCAACTGCAGGTTCTACTAAACTTTTAGTTAATGATAATGTTAACGGAAGAATATACGAAAACGACTCCGCAAAAGAACTTTGTGATATAGTTTTAGATTTGGCAGAAAATCGTGAAAAATGCGTAGAATTAGGCTTAAATGCATACAAAACTATGCGTGATTGTCAAAATGCCAAGGTTGCGGCAGAGCGTTTCAGTCAGGTAATTGTGGCAATGTCAGAGAATAAAGACCTTCCTGAGTTTAATGAAGGTCCTATGAAAAAAATAAGGTGAGTTTATGCAAGGGCAATTTTATTCAAAAGTTAGAATTAATGTAATGGATTGGCTTTTTATTGCAGTTTGTTGTTGCAATATGGGTATCTTTTTGTTTTCTTCTGATATGTTTTATAATTTTGGTCTGTTCTCTTTATCAGCAAGATTGTTTATTATATTAAATATACTTACATTTATTTTAACAATGTTCAGACCAACTGATAAATATCAAACATGGCAAGTCTTAATAATGATTTTTATGGCGTTTTTTATGGTGACTTCATATGTAATTCGTCCTGCAGGTTCATTATATGATTTTGTTATAGCTTTAACGGGATATATTGCAGTACCGATTTATGCTTTGGCCGTTCAGAGAGTGTCATTTAGTGATACAATGATTAAAGTTTTAAGAGTGGTATCTGTCATTTATGCTGCCCTCTTTATTTACAGAGGATATTTTGCACGTACTTACAGACCTAATTCAGATGCTCTTACATTGGGCTATACTAACCCCAATACAACGGGTGCATATATGTTCCTGATTTGTCTTTTCGTTTTATTAGCATTTGATAATGTAGAAAAAAAGGTTTGGCGTTATTTCTCTTATTGTTTGGTAGCATTAATGCTGTATCCGATTTTGCTTACTCAATGTAGAGCAGCCTTCTTTCTTACAATGATATGCTATGTATATGCAGTTTTCCCAAAAATTTACAGACCTCAAAAAGTCTTTCCTGCAGTATGCGTGGTATTCCCGTGGTTTTTCTATTATTTATATATTTATCTTTACAAAATTGGTTGGAATGTTGACGCAATGCTTCTTGACAAAACAATTTATAGTGGCAGACAGGAAACCTTTTTAAGTGAAAATATAGTATATACATTGTTAGGTTATTTCAGTAAGGGCTTTGCAGGACTTAATAGTGCTGTAGGTGTAATAAATACTTTGGGTATTATTGGTTTTGTTCTTTATGCAGCCTTCTATATATGTTTCCTTACAGCACCATTTATGCAAAGTTACATAGGCAAAAGAGTTAATAAAAGAAATTTACCTTTAGTATGTATGAGTGCTTTGATGCTTTACGGTTGTGTTGAAAGTATGATGTTTACTGCCGGAACAGTGTTTGCGGGTATGATAGGTTGCATTCTCGCTGTTATTGCTTGTAACCATAAAGAAAATTATAAAGAACTTGCAATGCGATATGGATATTAAGAGGGATACAATATGAAATTATATTACATTTCAAATATATTGCCCATGGAAGTTATTCATTCTATGGGACGCTCTGTTGCAGGAGCACAGTCGCAGGTAACTCTGGCTAAAGAGTTAGATGGTGTGCTTAATGGCGATGTTGAATTGTTGAGTATTGTGCGTCAGGGCAATAAAGAGTCTAAACAAATGTGTGACAGAATTGTTTTTGGCAATAAAAGACATGATACTATTTTTCATATTAACAGACCGTTTTTAGAGGAGTTATTTGCAGGAATTCAAGTCTTTTTCAAGACACTTAAATGGGCATTGAAAAATAGAAAAGAAGACAGAAAAGTTCTTTTTATGAACGCACCTAATGAAGTCATTACACCTGTTCTTCTTCTTAAAAAAATGGGGTTGTGTGAAGCATACAGTTTTTTAATAGACTCTCCATTCGCAATAACCGGTGTTGAAAGTGCATATTTGAAATGGCGTAAAAAAGACTACGAAAAAGGTTTAAAAAAGTTAAACAAATGCAATGGTGTAATTTTGCTTAACAATAATGTTGTGAGAATTTTGGGCCTTACAAATCCAACTAAAACAATATTGTTGGGATTTGAAGCAAGTGATTGCAACTTTAGAAATGAACAGTATTCTGATATTAAAAACCGTAAAAAACGATTAATGTATGCGGGAACTCTTTCATATGTAAACGGTATTGAACAAATGCTTAATGCGTTCGCATTACTCAATGAGGACGATTATATTATTGATATTTGCGGTTATGGACCGCAAGAGGATTTAGTTAACAGCTTTTGTGAAAAGCATAAAAACGCAACATATCACGGCAGAGTTTCCAATGAAGAGTTGGACAATCTTTATTCACAGGCGGATTTGCTTGTGAATATAAGACTACCCGAGGATGAAGTTAATAATTTTTCATTCCCATCAAAACTTATTGGTTATTTATATAGTGGAACAGTTGTAGTCAGCAGTGATTTTTCTTCTTTGCCTGACAGTTACAGAGATTTTATATATGTCACTAAAGATATTGAACCACAGACAATAGCTGACGAAATTGAATTTATTTTTGCTCAAGATGAAAGTGTACTCACGGAAAGAGCAAGAAAATCTCGAGAGTTTGTTGAGAAAAACCAGAATTGGACAGCCGTTACCGAAGATATGGTTGACTTTATTAAGAAAAATTAGTTTATTACATGAAAGGATATATATGGATGAGCAGCAGAACAAAAAATTCAGCAAGAAATATGATTGTTGCCTGGATAATGCAGGTGTTGTCAATAGTTATTTCTTTCGTGTCAAGAACAATTTTCGTAAAACTGTTACCCGCTGAATATTTAGGCTTAAATACGGTGTTCGCCAATGTTTTAGCAGTTCTTTCTCTTTCTGAATTGGGAATAGGCACCGCAATTATCTCCAGCCTTTATAAACCGATAGCTGAAGATGATAAATCGCAAATCCGCAAATTGATGACCTTTTATGCATCAGCATATAGGGCAATCGGAATTTTCGTAGTGCTTTGCGGTGTTGTGCTTATGCCTTTTGTTCCGTATATTTGTAAAACGGAAGCACCTATTGATGGACTCAGATATTATTTTATTCTCTATGTAATTCAGTCAGCATCAAGTTATTTCTTTTCATATAGACGCTCTCTCATTACTGCATATCAGCAGGAATACATTTGCACAATTTCGAATCAGGTATGTGTATTGTTAACACATATCACTCAAATTGCAATGCTTATGCTTACAAAGAATTATGCTTTGTATCTTGCAGTTGGAATATTCTTCAATTTGGTAAACAATGGCTTTGTTTATTGGTTTACAGGTAAAAAAGTTCCATTTATTAAAGGTCATAAGGTTGAAAAATTACCTGCACAAGACCGCAAATTATTGTTTAAAGATGTGCGTTCTGTAATGCTTTTAAAAGTGGGCAGAGTGGTACTTGACAGTACAGATAATATTTTAATATCCTCATACCTCGGTTTGATTTGGTCGGGACTTTATTCCAATTATCTGTTAATGCTTACAAGTATAAATCAGTTTGTTAATATTATATTTACCTCTACGTCAGCAAGTATTGGTAACTATTTCGCATCTCATAATAAAGAAGACAATTATAAATTATTTAAAAATATGCAATTTATGGCATCATGGGTATATGGTCTGTGTGCCATATGCTTTGTAGTTTTGTTCCAACCTTGGATTACCATTTGGTTGGGAGAAGATTATCTGCTTGATTTCAGTACGGTGCTCGTAATTGTTTTGAACTTTTATGTGGCAGGTATTTCAAAAATGCCGGATTCTTTCGCCGCTGTTGCAAGACTGTTTTCACAAACACGAATTAAAGCAATTGCTACAGCCGGAATTAATTTGGTTTCATCTATTATATTGATGCGTTATTTGGGATTAGTAGGTGTTTTCTTAGGCACGGTAATTGGTAACCTTTGTGCTGGACTTTGGGTAGATGCCTATTATCTATATAAACTTGAATTTAATAAAAAGTTAAGATTTTATTTTGGATATATAATTAAAAACTTTGTGATAACATGTTTGGTAGGGGCTTTAACATATTTTGTATGCTCTTTTATCAATTTGTTCGCTCTAAAGGTAATTGCTTGTTTGATAATACCGAATGTTATATTCTTGTTGATTTTCGGCAGAAGTGAAGAGTTTGATTTCTTTAAAGATAAAATGTTGGGTATTGTAAAGGGATTTTTAAAAAAGTAAGATATATAATTTACGGAGGCTACCTATGTCAAGTTTTACAAGCGTATTTTTGTCTCAATCTTATAAAGATGCATGGGCAGATTATAGCAGAAGTTTGCACAATTCAAAATTTGCGTGTTGGGATTATGTAGTTTTAACCGCATCAAATGATTTGCAGGCTAAAGGTTATGAAGCCCAGATAAATGAACGAAAAAGGAATGGATTTTTGCCGGAACAAACTCAATTTATTGTTGTATCTGACAAAGACGGAAAACGTGTGGGCAGTGGCGGTGCAACACTTGGAGTAATTAATGAAATTGTTAAAATCAGAGGTTGTGCAGACTTTTCTGATTTAAGAATTCTTGTAATTCATTCGGGTGGAGATAGTAAGAGAGTTCCGCAGTATTCCGCTTTAGGTAAGTTATTTTCACCTGTTCCTCACGAATTGCCTGACGGAAGGTCATCTACATTATTTGACGAGTTTTTGATTGCTGTTTCTTCAATGCCGTCAAGAATTAAAGAAGGTATGTTGATGCTTTCAGGTGACGTTCTGTTACTTTTCAATCCGTTGCAGGTTGATTATTCGGGTGATGGTGCGGCTGCAATTTCTTTTAAAGAAAAAGTAGAAATTGGAAAGAACCATGGTGTTTTTCTTGAAGGTCAAGAGGGTAATGTACAGGAATTCTTACATAAGCAGACCGAAGAAACTCTTATGCAACGTGGAGCAGTAAATGAATCAGGTTGTGTTGATATTGATACGGGCTCTGTAATCTTTTCAAGCGAAATGCTTTCTGATTTGTTCAGCTTGATTTCAACTGATGGTAAACCCGATGAAAACAAGTTTAACGCAATGGTAAATGATAAGGTTAGACTTTCATTGTACGGCGATTTTCTTTATCCACTTGCAACAGCTTCAACTCTTGAGGATTTTTATAATGAAAAACCTGAGGGAGAATTTTGTGAAGAACTTGTATCGGCAAGAAAATTGGTGTGGGACGTACTCAGTAAATACAATTTAAAGTTGGTACGATGTGCACCTGCAAAATTCATTCATTTTGGTACAACAAAAGAAATTCTTAAACTTATGAGTGAAGAGGTTGAGAATTATAAAGAACTTGAATGGAACAGAAAAATTAAAAGTAGCATAGTTGCTGATGCTGCAGGTTATAATAGCGTTTTATCAAAAAATTGCACAGTTGGTGAGAATTGTTATCTTGAGGTTTCATATGCTCATGGTAATACCCAATTGGGAAATAATGTGCTTCTGTCTTATATTGATGTAGAAGATGAAGTCATACCTGACAATGTAGTGTTGCACGGACTTAAACAAACAGACGGAAAATTTGTTGTTAGAATATATGGCACACAAGATAATCCTAAAGAAAATATGCTCTTTGGTAAACCATTGCAAAGTTTGGTAGAAGATTTAGGATTGAGTAAAGATGATTTGTGGGACACAGATAATGAAACCTTGTGGTTTGCAAAGCTTTATACTCCTTGTGATAACATAAGTTTAGCCATAAAAAAAGCACTTAATTTGTATGAACTTGCTCACGGTGGCGGCAATCTTGATATGTGGAAGAATTCCGAGAGAAAGTCGTTGAGTTCCGGATTTATGGATGCTGACCCGGATGCCATTATTGCTTGGAATAAGCGTATGGAAGATTTGGTGCAGATGGGCAAAATTGCTGATATGATTTACGAGAAAGTACCGGCATCTACATTGCGAGGCTTCCTTAGCGAAAAAGGTCTTACTCCAATTCAAAAGGAATGGCTTGAGAAGAGATTGAAAAAGTCAAATTTCAGTGAAGCAATGAGATTGTATTATTATGTGGGCAAAGCACTTGGTGATGTTGCCGGTGACGAATACATTACAAAAGGCTTTGAATATCTTCAGTCAACTATTCTTAATGAAACAATTGATGGCTTGAAGTATAATGATAATTGCAAAATTATGCACGACTATTTCAAGGTTAATTTACCACTCAGAGTCAATTGGGGCGGTGGTTGGAGTGATACTCCACCATACTGTATTGAAAATGGCGGTACGGTTTTAAATGCAGCAATTCTTCTTAACGGTGAAAAACCGGTAGAAGTAAGTCTTGAAAGAATTCCTGAACACAAGATAGTGTTTGATAGTAAGGATATGGGAGTTCACGGTGAATTCTCAGAAATTGAATCATTACAGAAAACAGGGGACCCATATGATAAATTTGCTTTGCAAAAAGCTTGTTTGCTCACGTGCGGAATTATTCCTAAATCGGGTGGGGATTTAAATGAAATTCTCGAAAGGCTTGGCGGCGGCTTTATAATGCGTAGTGAGGTCACAAATGTTCCAAAGGGCAGTGGCTTAGGTACAAGCTCAATACTTTCAGCAGCTTGCGTCAAAGCAGTTTTTGGCTTTGTGGGCATTGATTGTTCTGAAGATGATATTTATAGTCATGTTCTTTGTATGGAGCAGATAATGTCAACGGGTGGTGGCTGGCAGGACCAAGTAGGCGGTATTACCGATGGTATAAAGTACATTACCAGCAATCCCGGAATCAGTCAGAAGCTTGGTGTTCAGCATCTTCAGTTGCAACAGAGTGTTCTTGATGAGCTCAATGAAAGATTTGTGTTAATTTATACAGGTCAAAGAAGACTCGCACGTAATTTGTTGAGAGATATTGTTGGCAGATATTTAGGTAATGAACCTGAAGCTATTTATGCCCTTAATGAAATAAGACGAATGGCAGCTCTTATGCGTTTTGAACTCGAAAGAGGAAATATTGATGAGTTTGCTAAACTGATAGATACTCATTGGGGATTAGCAAAAATGATTGACAATGGTAGCACAAACACATTGATTGACCAAATTTTCAATAGCATTGATGATTTGGTAGATGGTAAAATGGTTTGTGGTGCCGGTGGCGGAGGCTTTTTACAAGCCATAATGAAAAAAGGTATCAAAAAAGAAGACATTCACAAACGTTTAAAGGAAGTTTTCCAAGACAATCCTGTCGATGTTTGGAATTGCACACTTATTTAATAATTGGAGGAAAATAAAATGTCACTTTACGAAAAATTACTTAAAAGAGAAGAAAAATTATCACTTGTAGGTCTTGGTTATGTAGGAATGCCCATTGCAGTTGCATTTGCAAACAAGGGTATTGATGTAGTTGGTTTTGACCTTAACAAAGCAAAAATTGAACTTTATCGTTCAGGTATTGACCCAACAAAAGAGGTTGGCGATGAGGCTATCAAGAATACAACAATCGACTTTACATATGACGAGACAAAGCTTAAAGAAGCAAAGTTTCATATTGTGGCCGTTCCTACACCTGTTAATGCAGACCACACTCCAGATTTAACTCCCGTTATTGGTGCAAGTGAAATTGTTGGACGTAATCTTACTAAAGGTTCAATTGTTGTTTACGAGTCAACAGTTTATCCCGGTGTTACAGAAGATGTTTGTATTCCTATTCTTGAAAAGGAATCAGGTCTTAAATGTGGTGTCGATTTCAAAATAGGTTATTCACCTGAACGTATAAATCCAGGCGATAAGGTTCATCGTCTTGAAAATATTCATAAGATTGTTTCAGGTATGGATGCAGAATCTCTTGAAGAAATAAAAAATGTTTATGATGTTGTAATTGAGGTTGGTACATATCCTGTTTCAACTATCAAAACTGCAGAGGCTGTAAAAGTTGTTGAGAATAGCCAACGTGATATTAACATTGCTTTTATGAATGAATTGGCAATGGTATTTGACCGTATGGGTATTGATACAAATGAAGTTGTTGACGGAATGAATACAAAATGGAATGCATTAGGATTCCGTCCGGGTCTTGTTGGTGGACATTGTATCGGTGTTGACCCATATTATTTCACTTATGAAGCAGAAAAATTAGGCTATCA
Organism: Candidatus Fimenecus sp.; assembly: GCA_045594885.1. Taxonomy (GTDB): domain Bacteria; phylum Bacillota; class Clostridia; order Oscillospirales; family Acutalibacteraceae; genus Fimenecus. Next base: position 26,464 of record JAZNZJ010000027.1, read on the forward strand.
TTCACAGATTATTCTTTCAGGACGTAAAGTAAATGACGGAATGGGTGAGTTTGTAGCTGATGCAGCAATTAAGCAAATGATTAAAGCGGGTCTTTCACCTAAAAAATCAAAGGTTGTAATTCTTGGTCTTACATTTAAAGAAAATTGTCCTGACACAAGAAACAGCAAGGTTGAAGATATTATCAAACGCCTTGGTGAATATGATATTAAGCCCCTTGTTGTTGACCCATGGGCATCATCTGAAGATGCTATGAAGGAATACGGCGTTGAGCTTACTTCATACGAAGCAATTAATAATGCTGATTGTGTAATTGTTGCAGTTGCCCATAATGAATTTAAAGCACTTAGCCTTGATGATATTAAAAAGCTTTATAAATCAGATGCAAGTGATAGTGAAAAAATTCTTATTGACGTTAAAGGCTTATATTCTGTTGCAGACCTTGAAAAATCAGGTTTGAAGTATTGGAGATTATAATTAGTAAAAAATGCCTGACCTAAAAAAATGGTCAGGCATTTTGTTTTGCAACTATTGATTGCAAATTATGAGCATTTTATGGTATTATATTTACATAATAGTTTGTGGAGTGATTTTATGAGAGTTTTAACGGTTGAAAATACCCGAAAGGTTGAACATCTTGCCAATGAAGGTGGCATTTCTTTTCTTCAGCTTATGGAAAATGCAGGTTCATATTGTGCCCGAATTATCCGTAAAACCTTTGAAAATTCAAATAAAAGAAATGTACTTGTAATCTGCGGTAAAGGTCGAAACGGCGGTGATGGCTTCGTAATTGCCCGTAAACTCAATGAAAACGGATATAATGTTACTGTTATGATGGCAATGGGATTGCCCTCTGACCATGAATCTTCTGATATGCTCTCAAGAGTAAGGGCGATGGGTATAACCGTTGTTTATTATACCGATAATGGTGTCGCCGATAAATATTTTGAAAATTCACAAATCATAGTTGATTGTATTTTCGGAATAGGATTTCACGGCGAACCTGACTCCCTCACAAAATCACTTTTTAATAAAATCAATAATTCATCTGCATCTGTAATAAGTATTGATATTCCCAGCGGATTAGAAGGTGACAGCGGTAAAGTTACAGATGACTGCGTAAAAGCACATATGACTATTGCTGTACTTGTGTTGAAACCCGTTCACGTTTTAAAGCCCTCAATGGAAAAATGCGGTAAGGTGGTGTTAGCACCAATCGGTATTCCTGAAAAATGCTTTGAGCAGGTGACGGCATCTCTTTTTACAGTAAGTGATGATGAATTAAAAAAGTTCTTCAAAAAACGAGAGGCTGAAAGTCATAAAGGTACATATGGTACGGTGCTTGTAATCGGCGGAAGCTATGAAATGCCCAATGCAGTGTATTTTGCATCTCAGGCGGCGGTGAATTCGGGTGCGGGACTTGTAAAACTTGCATTCCCCTCATTTGCTTATAATGCGATTGCACCTAAAACCTGTGAGCAAATTTTAATTCCACTTGAAAGCAATAAATCGGGCAGAATTTCACAGAATGCAATAAAACGACTTGACCGTGAAATGAAAAAATGCTCTTGCATTGTTTTGGGTTGCGGAATGGGTGCAGATGCTGACACAAAAGCCGTAACAGAATTTGTAATAAAGAATTCAGAAGTTCCCGTAATTATTGATGCGGACGGCATAAATTGTTTAAAAGATAATATAGATATAATAGACTCTGCAAAAGCCCCACTTGTATTCACACCACATCCTAAAGAAATGTCACGTATTGCGGGTGTGTCGGTTGAGGACATTCAAGAAAATCGAGGTGCAGTTGTAAAAAGCTTTACAAAGGCACACAAATCCGTGCTGGTACTTAAAGGTGCATCAACCCTTGTGGGCAGTACGGAATATGATGACATCTACGTTAATTCTACGGGTAATCCGGGAATGGCGACGGGTGGTTGCGGTGATGTGCTCAGCGGAATTATCGGCTCGTTTATAGCACAGGGTCTTGACCCGTTTAGAAGTGCCGTAGCGGGTGTGAATATTCACGGTACGGTAGGAGACAGGGTGAGCGAGAAATACTCTATGATGGGCAATACACCCACTCTTATTCTCGCAGAACTTCCTGCAACTCTTAAAAAATTTGAGTAGGAGAAAACTAAATGAAAAAAATCCTTTGTATTCTTTTGTGCATTCTGATTTTCGGCGGATGCAGTTTTGAAAAAACAAAGGACGTAGAAAAAGAGCCGCTGTCAATCAGCGGCTTTCGTTGTACATTGAGGACAACTTTAAATGATATAGAAATCACAGCGGATACCGAATATTTGGTTTCGGGTACCATTCAAATGGAAATCACCTCCCCACAGACTGTAAGCGGAATGCAAATTAACTGCAATAACGGTGAATATGCGGTGCACTACAAA
>JAZNZJ010000028.1:0-10279 GCA_045594885.1 Candidatus Fimenecus sp.
TTCTTCCCAAGCAGAATGCTCGTCTTCATCATCTTCGTCGGGTTCAAAATCTTCAAGGTCAAAAAGTTGGTCCTCGAGGTCGTCATATTGTTCAATGAGTCTGTCTTTTAACTCACGAAGTTGTTCAAGAGTCATACCCTCAAACTTTTTTGATTTATCCTCCATAGAAACAGTAATCTTTATTTTTTCCACATTATCAAAAAAATCCATAATCTTTCCCATATCAATACCCCTCATCAAATAGTTGAACAGAATATTTTCTCACTTCAAAAATATTGCCATCTTCATCCATATAAATTGGATTCCCCCATAAGCTATAATAATTATTGCCTTGCTCATCGTAGTAATAATCACTAAAATAAGCTTCGTAGGGAGTAAAACCCATTTCATTATAAACCAAATACCCGTCACTATCGAGATAGCAATAATCACCGTCAAAACGATTGCCGTTTTGGTCTATATAATCACCCACATAAAACCATTCTGCTTCGTGAGTGTATTTATTCCCCTCACGGTCATAGAGTGGCACATCATAAATATCGCTGTACTGATTGCCGTGCACATCATAACAGGTGTGTTCAAAAAGATATTCATCATCAACTATGCTTTTAATTACAGATGCACCCATTGTGGCAACTGAAGCAATCGAAATTATTGCAGCCAAAACACTCAACAACAATGAAAGTGCACACAGAATTGCACCTTTGCGGTTGTTTGTTTTATGTTCTTCAAACAAATATTCATTATTCTTTTCACGTAAAAATCTGTGATATATGCAATAAGCCAATCTACCCAAGACGGGAAACCCAAAAGCGATAACAGCCCAAATTCCTTTATGCTCTATTCTGTTATGCTTTGCGTGTCGATAAACTGAAATCGACATCAATATACTTGCCAACAGCTTTAATGCGGGTAATGCCCTGTAAAACAGAAAACTTACAAAGAACATTCCCTGTGAAGTATTTTCAAACATTTTTAAATCCCTTATAACAACGGCGGGGTTAAGACCCCGCCTTTATTTTTTACTGATTATCTCTTGGTCTGTTTTCTTCGAAGTCGTTATACTGATAATCGGGAAATGGCTTCTGTGGCATAACAAATGCGAGAACCGCATAAACGATTACACCGCCGATTCCTGCAAAGAAAATTGAAACGAGTGCAAAAACCACACGCACAATTGTGGGGTCGATTTCAAAATATTCCGCAATACCTGCACATACGCCTGAAATTTTCTTGTCATCGCTTTTGTAAAGCTTCTTTTCTTTAAACATAATTTTATCCTCCAACTAAAATATTATAAATTTATTTTAACATAAAAATCATAGATGTCAAATTTTCGGCTCTATATTCTTTGAAAGCCTCAATTCCCGCATCAAGTGCCCAGCCTATAACTTCGCCACCGCACACCAAAAAACTAACAAATGCGGTCAAAAACGAAAGGGCAAAAATCACACCAAAAAATATCAATGCTTTTTTCATTTTCAACCCTCCTGCTTGTTTATCATATTAATGCATACTTTGATTTCTAATATTGCCCAAAGTAATGTGATAATCGAAAGTGTGAACACCGCTATTGTTGATGAGATTGCAAAGATTAAAAATGCAACCGAGCTTACTAAAGGAACAATAAAGCAGAATGCAACCGTCATTACAATTGATGCAATAAATAGTCCCAATGTGATTGGAATTGACAGAAATGCCTGAATTACATTCCATATAAGTGCAACCGTCCAGAAAGTTTTACTGTGCTTTTTTGCCTTTGATTTTGGTGGCTGTACTCTCTTTTCATTTATTGCGTCACCCACATATTGCTTTGCACATTCAAGGGGCGAACCCAATTCACTACAGATTTGTTCTTCTGATTTACCTGCTGCCGCACCCTCACGAAAATGTTCACGAAAATCATTGAGAATTTCATTTCGTTCATCCTTGGGTAAAGGTGAAAGATATGCATATAACTCGTTTAAAAAATCAATTTTTTTCATTTTTCTACCCCCTCAAAGAAAGAGTTTACTTGACCCAAAAATTCATACCATTGCGTTTGCAGTTGCAATTGATGTTCCCTGCCCTTTTGGGTAATTCTGTAATATTTTCGTGCAGGTCCGTTGGGTGACTCCATTAAATAGGACTCAAAATAGCCGTCGTTCTGAAGACGTTTAAGCATAGGATAAACCGAGCCTTCAGAAATATCCATTTTCTGCCCTAACAAATCCGCAAGCTCATAGCCGTATTTATCTCCGCCGATGAGTGTTGTGAGGGCACAAAGCTCCAGAACACCTTTTTTGAACTGTGTATTCAATTTTCCTGCCTCCCTCTATACAAAAATTCATTGTTTAAGCTTTTTTACAGTACTATATTATCACACACTACTAAACAATGCAAGATAGTTTTTGAAAATTAATAGTTTGTTAATATTTAAACAAACGCAAAAACTTGAATTTGTCGGGGTAAATACTATCTACAAGTAATGTCATTCTGAGGAACGCAGTGACGAAGAATCTCAACCAAACAGAGATTCTTCGCGACCCTCAGAATGACACAAAGGAACTTACACCCCCCAATTTGTTTTATAAATAATAATGGCGGGGTCTTAACCCCGCCATACTGTTGCACATATACTTTTTAAATCATTTGCCAATGAGAGTATTCATATTCTTCTCCATAAGGTCAAAGAAATTTTCAACGATTTTCTTATCCTTCTCATTACCACGCACACACATTGAAAGTGTAATCACATTTTTATATGTTGTTGCGGTGAGAAGTACAAACGGCTTATATTTAACCGCACCCGACATAAATGCGTCAGTGGGCTCGTTACCTGCAAGAGCAAAATCCGTACCCTTTAAAATGCCGATATTACTCATTGCCATATATGGATTTGAATAACCGATTTTAATAATTTCTTCACTTGCCGCATGGGGCATAATGCTATATCCAAGATTTAAAAGTGGCAATCCGTAAAGTCCCATATATTTGTCTTTCTTGAACTTATTAGAACTGCGTACTACATATTTGACAGTTTCAAAAATATCACGGCCACGTTCGGGAATAGCACATTGCATCCATGAGGTATGATTTGTAAAGCCCTTATCCTCAACGCTGTCCATATGACGACGAAGGTCAATGGCACTTGAAATCATAAGCTTATCACTTGCGGGGAAACCGGCTAACTCGTAAACACTGTAAAAATATGAGGCAAGTAGCATTTCGTTAACTGTTGCGCCCATTTCTTTACCCTTTGCCTTGAGCATTGCAAGAACATCTTCGCTGAATTTTCTTCTTGCAATAAATGACTGGTCACTAATGTGATTTGGTGAAAGTGGGAATTTGTGTTTATCCTTTGAATTGATATTCTTAAAAAGACGTTGTGCCACATTTGATTCTGTTTGTGAAAATCCTGAATAAACCTCATTATATGCACGTGAACCGGTTCTGAATTCAATGGGGCTCTTGCCATTCATCACATACTGACTGTAATTCTCGCAAAATGCCTTAAGAAAATATTTAAGGTCGCCACCGTCCATACACATATGATTTTCAACCATACAGAGTGTGCTTTTACCGTCTTTTATGAAAAGTGCAATTTTTATCTGCAAATGGGAGTCGGGAGCAATATACTGTGTGAGAAAATCTTCAACTGCCTCACTCACATTTTCAGGATATGCAACTGTCAACACATCGTCAATATCATAGGGCATAACCTCCCAATGAGTTGAAAGTTTTGTGTCAACAAATTTTGAGTGGAGTACGGGCACTTTTTCAAGAGCACAAATAATAACAGTTTTGAGAGCATCAATATCGGGTACAAAATCATAATTGAATTCCACGTGAACCATACGGTCATTGAAATCACGGAAAAGATAGTGCATTTTATCCCATAATTCAGCATTAAGTCTGCGTTCCATTATTCCTCGTCCTCCCTCTTATACATAAAATATTTTGCATTGTTGATTACAATAAATATGATGTAAAGTAAATCCGTGAGAAAACCTATTAAAATAATAGGCCAACCTGTGAGCCAACCAACAATGTCATATGCCGCTAAAATAATATAGAGCATTGTTGTGACAATCGGCATAAATGCCATTGCGGTAACTGTGCGGAATTTCTGTTTTGTGGCATAAGCAAAAATCGTATCAGCCACAAGCATTAAAATTATACCGCCCATAAGTATTGGCCACACCACTAATTCGGGCACCATCATAAGCCAGAAAAGGAACATAAATACAGTGAATAACATTACACAAGCCGCAAGCAGTACTCTTGCAATGGGGTGAAAAATTCTTCGCATTCTGCAAATTCTCTTTATTCCGAAACTTGTGTAGAAAATAATCATTGCGAAAATTCCACCAACAATAATAAGCCAGGTTTTGTCCCACGCACCCGTTGTTCTGCTGACATGGAAATATGTGATGAACATTAAAATAAAGAAAATCACACCACCAAGCCCCATAACAAGTCGCATTGTCTTTGCGAGCTTTTTCTTTTTGTACTCTTTTGACCATACCTTATATTGAACGGGTAAGTCGGGATATTCGTCTGCCATAAGGTCTGCAAGAACCTTTTCATCACGTAGTCCCGAATGAGTCACCTCATTGGCACGTTCGGTCATCTCATCAAGAATATGCCTTTTGAAAAGATATGTAATATGATTGTCGGGAAGTCCCGTACAAGAAGTTTCAATATATTCAATAAAATCTTTCATATTTACCTCCTAATTGTTTACTGAATAAATTGTAACAGATTTTTAATTTATCTGCAATCACAAAATAAATATTAATAAAAAATTTACAAAATGACAAGAAACTTTGGTTTACATCTATGTAAACTATTGGTTGCAGTGAGAAATATTAATATTTTTTACAAATTGGGGTTTGTCGGGGTCTTTGCCTTCCCCTTGAGGGGAAGGTGGATTTGCCGTAAGGCAAAGACGGATGAGGTGGAAAACTAATTGATTATGATATGTAACGGTTGCTTTCGCAACCTACACCTCATCAGTCACTTCGTGACAGCTTCCCCTCAAGGGGAAGCCAATTCATTAGCCCGACAAATTCAAATTTATCTAAATCGATATCATTACAAAAAACCCGTTGAAAGCAAAAGTTTTCAGCGGGTTAATTTAATTACTTATTATCTTTATCTTTCTTTTGGAACTTCGGTACAAGCTTGTTAAGGGCAGTGGTGATAAGAATAAGCACACCCATAACAATAATAATACAAATCATACCGATAACCATATATTTAATGTTGTAAACAAAGTTCATTGGCTCAAACATAAAAGCCATTAATGTAACAAGAATACTATTTAACATTTAAGCCACCCCTTACATAAAGAAACTGAGAATAAGACCACCCGCAATAACTGAAGCAATCTGACCTGAAACGTTTACACCGATTGAATGCATCAAAAGGAAGTTCTGTGGGTCTTCATCAAGTCCCATTTTGTGAACTATACGACCTGACATTGGGAATGCAGAAATACCTGCCGCACCAATCATCGGGTTAATCTTCTTGCCCTTTGGTAAGAAGATATTGAGAAGCTTTGCAAACATAACACCGCCAACTGTGTCAAAAATGAATGCAACAAGACCAAGACCAAGAATAAGAAGTGTGTTTGGTGCAAGGAATGATTCATAATGCATCTTTGTAGCGATTGTGATACCGAGGAAAATTGTAATAAGATTTGCAAGAACCTTCTGTGCTGTTTCTGAAAGTGAATTGAGCACTCCGCACTCACGAATAAGGTTACCGAACATTAAGAAACCAACAAGAGAAACTGATGCGGGAGCAACAAGACCTGCAACAACTGTGATAATAATCGGGAACAAAATTCTTGTAAGCTTTGTAACCTCTGTCTGTGAATAAGGCATACGAATAAGACGTTCTTTTTTAGTTGTGCAAAGCTTGATAAATGGTGGCTGAATAATTGGCACAAGAGCCATATATGAATAAGCAGCAACCATAATAGCACCGAGATACTGAGAATTAAGCTTGTTAGCAACAACGATTGATGTAGGACCGTCAGCCGCACCGATAATAGCGATTGAAGCTGCATCGTTGATTGGGAAGAAAATTGATGCGAGGCAGAGTGTGAAGAAAATACCGAACTGTGCCGCTGCACCGAAAATCATAAGCTTAGGGTTTGAAAGAAGCGGACCGAAGTCAATCATCGCACCGATACCAATGAAAAGAATAAGTGGGAACAATTCATTTGCAATACCCGCATTGAAAAGCACATCAAGTGCACCAACTTCAATTTCACCATTCTCAGCAATTTGAGTAATAGCACCTGAAAAAGGCAGGTTAACAAGAATTGCACCAAAGCCCATTGGCAATAAAAGTGTGGGTTCCATTTCTTTTTTGATTGCAAGGTAAATAAGCAATCCGCCGATAGCCCACATTACGAGCATTCTCCAATCAAGTTCGAAGAAGTTCTCGTAAAGAATTTCAAAATTCTTAAGAAAATCCATTGTTTTGTTTCTCCTTTTTTGCATTCTGAAGTAAATTAAAATTAAAAACTTCAAAATCTACTCCATTTTAATATATTGTAACATAATTTTATTATTTTTCAATAGTAATATTCAACAAAATAGATTGCATTACTACAATTTCGGTGATATAATTTTTTCATTCTTTATTTGGAAGTGAAAAACAATGTTTGGCCTTGGCACAATAATCAACACCGCAGCAGTAATTCTGGGCGGTGCGTTGGGAATGCTGTTAAACAAAGGCATTACCGAAAGATATCAAAAAACACTTATGGCGGCTTGTGGAGTCGCCACAATATTCATAGGAATTACGGGAACTTTGCAAGGAATGTTGACCGTAACTGACGGCAAAATTGAAACCCAAGGCACAATGCTTTTAATTTTTTCAATGGTTATTGGCGGGCTTTTCGGCGAATGGGTTAATATTGAAAAGCGAATGGATAGTATCGGTGCAAAGCTTAAGAAATTATTAAAAGCAGAAAATGACAACAAATTCATTGATGGCTTTGTTAACACATCACTCATAATATGTGTTGGTGCAATGGCGATTGTGGGCTCAATTCAAGACGGGCTGACCGGTGACTATTCAATGCTCACAGCAAAGGCGATTTTAGACTTTGTAATTGTTGTGATTATGGCTTCAACCTATGGTGTGGGTGCAATGTGCTCGGGATTAGCCATTTTTGTCTATCAAGGAGCAATCACTCTTGTATCACATTTTGCAGGTAACTTTATAAGTGATGAGTTGACGGGTTATCTTTCATACATAGGCTCTGCACTTATATTTTGTGTAGGCATAAACATTACATTCGGCAAAAAAATAAGAGTAGGCAATTTGCTACCCGCTCTTTTAGTCCCCGCAATATATGTGCTTGGTAAATGGATTTTGACAATAATATAAAAAATAAGGACGAGAAAAATCTCGTCCTTTTTGTTTGCTTATTCGCCCTTCATACCAAGAAGTTCAACTGTGCCGTCATAAACTGCCTGTGAAACCTTGATTGAGTCAAAGATTGCTGCCTTAATGTCGTCGGGAGTTGCACCGAGTTCTTTTGAATATTTGTCATCGATGAAAAGATTAACGTCCATAATATCTGCAAGTCCGTCAACATCAATACCGCTTTCAATACCCTTTTCAGCATACTCTTTCTTAACTCCGCCAAGACCCATACGCATCATCCAAGGAGCAACAGAGATAATCTTACGGTTTTCGCCCATGCCACGAGCGGCATAAACAATTTTAAGAAACTCTTTCCAAGTAAGGTTATACATACTGATGGGCCAAGCCTTTGCACCCTTTGATTTTTCAGCCGCACCAACGATTACCTCGCCAACCTGACGAACTGTAAGCATTGCTGTACCGCCACCTGGGTACATTGTGAATGGGAGATTATCCATTCTCTTAATCTGTTCAATAAGAATAACCCAAACAGGCTTTCTACCGGGCTGTGTACCGAAAATGTATGGGAGTTCAAGAACTGCCACATCAAAATTCTCATCAGCAAATGAGAATGCAACATTCTCTTGGTCAATACGGCTTCTGATGTATGGATGCTTTTCTGTGAGCTTCATATCGGGTCTTTCTTTTGCAAGATATGCAAAATATGAGCCGAGAATAACTGCACTCTTAACACCAACCTCTTTACAGAGAGGAAGAATTCTCTCAAGTGGCTGAATATTATATTTGTAATATGCATCATAAACAGGTGCGGGGAATTCAACTCTTTCGTCAATACCTGCCGCAAAAACGAAGCAATCGTGACCACGAAGAAGCTCACGGATTTCGTCATCTGACTTTTCATAGATATTGCAAAATTCCAATTTCATTTCCTGTGGAATTGGTGCACCAACTGGAAGTGGTGGAAGAGCAACACTTGTTACCTCATGTCCTCTTTCAATAAATATTCTTGCGGCTTCACAGCCTAAAAGACCTGTACCGCCAATCATAAATACTTTCATTCTGTTACCTTCTCCTTAAAGTTGTCAAAGATTTCAGGACCATATACATTATTTTCACCCTGACGGTCCCAAACCTGAGCAAAGAATGGGTTAATTCTTGCTTCTTCGTCATAATTCCAAGGCCAAGGAAGTTCCGCAGGACACCAGTGACCGCCCTTGAGTACAAGGTTTGGTGACATTTCGAACTCGTTACCTCTTGCACTAACCCATTTAACAGGTGTGTACATATCAACGATTTCAGTTGCAAGACATTTACCGCCTCTGAATTCAGCAGCCTTCTGCAAATCTTCAAGTGTGAGAGACTCAAATGGCTTTGTTTCGTCATAACCGTGGTCAAGAACTACTACATCATCAGCAGTTGTCTTCTTTGATGGAATAACAATCTTAAAGTCGTTCCAGTTTCTTGGAAGTTTTTCATATTCTTCCATACTGCCGTAGTATGCTTTCATTCTTACATCAACTTTGTTTGCTGCCCACCAGAGTGTGCCGTATTCAGGAGTTTCTGCGATTTTCTTCATCCAAAGTTTCTTAAGGATTGGAGCAAATGGCTTTGCAAGGAAAGCAAGTTTATAGTAACCCTCAACATGATTCATCATACTCTTGAAATACTGCTTAACAGGAATATTAGCACGGAAGTGGCAGTATTTTTCAAGCTCGTCACCGTCATAATACCACTGACCGTGGAAGTTGCGAGTTGTGAACCAATGTGGGTCAAACAACTTTTTAGGTGAACCAAGACCGAGTGTACCAAGAAGAAGGTCCTCGAACTCATAGTTTGTAATTCTGTATTCTTCACCTGAACCGATGTTATAGAATCTTCTCCAGAATTCTTCGGGAATATCATCACCGCAAACATTTGCAAGAAGACGACCTGAATCTTCAACAGTAGCCCATTCAAGCATACCGTTAATCGGAACGTGATACATAATTGGCTCAAGATTTTTAAGAATTGCAGGGTAAAGAATACCTGACTGACGAAGTGATACCCAATATTTAAGACCTGATTCAGCAAAAACTGCTTCAGCCTTAATCTTACTGATAGCATAGTGGTCATAAACACTTACTTTAAGCGGGTCACCGGTTCTACCCCAATGAATAGGAGCATTTCTGTCACCTGTTTCAGCAACTGTACCTATGTAAACTACCTTAACCGCATCAGGATTTGGCTGTGCTTTAACAGCATTCACAATGTTCTGTGCAGCAGTAACGTTTGTCTTCTGTGTTTTAACAGGATAATAGTCAGCCGCAGGTGAAACCATACCGCCAACGTGAAGAACATAGTCAGCACCTGTTACCATTTCAAGAACGTCTTCATAATTAGTAAGGTCACCCCAAACAAGCTTAACTGCAGGGTCATTTTCATAAGCTGCAAACTTGTCACGGTTTTTCTTACTGTCACGGTTAAGAACAACAATGTTGAACTTATCTTTTTTTGCATATAACTCTTTAAAACCAGCCCATCCCATTGTACCTGATGAACCTGTAAGAGCTACGGTCTTTTTCTGCATAGGAATACCCCCATTTATATATATTCATACATAAATAATTATAAAAATTTCCCCAACATTTGTCAATATCTAATCAAGAAACACAACACAATTGTATATTATTGTTGTGTAAATAAAGAAACGGGCGATTCATAAATCGCCCGTTTCTTCCTCCCTCTGACGAGGAAGCGAAAAGAGTTTATTAAATTGGGGGTTTGTAGGGGTCTTTTGCCTTCCCCTTGAGGGGAAGGTGGATTTGCCGCAAGGCAAAGACGGATGAGGTGGAAAACTAATTGATTATATGTAACGGTTGCTATCGCAACCTACACCTCATCAGTCACTTCG
>JAZNZJ010000029.1:0-26578 GCA_045594885.1 Candidatus Fimenecus sp.
AGTATATCATCCAAGTGCAAGTGAAGAAAAACAGGCAACTCTTAAAAAGATTGCAACAAAAAACAAATTACTTGTAACCGGTGGCAGTGATTTTCACGGTCTTTATAACACATATAATGTATCTGTGGGTGATTACACAGCCCCCGACGAATGTGTTTCTGCTTTGAATTCATATAAATCAAAACAGAAACGTTTGCAGAAAAAATTAGCACAACAGGCTGCTGAATAAGGAGGTATTCATATGATTTTTGATGATAGCGACGTAAAAATCTTTAATGACACCAAAAATTCAGACACTTTCGATGAGGTTTCAGTTATATCTCAGATGACAAAGAACAGAAGCAACGGAAATTCACAAAAAGCAAAAGAACTGGGTAAAAGTCTTGCTGAACGATTTGTTGATGAACCACATCTTCTCAAAGAAATCGAGGCTGAAGTCGGCGAAATTCCACGAGATGACAACACAATGTATCAATACAAGGTTCTTCTTGTTTTTACTGCCGAATATTGCATAAATCATTTGTTACCAAGTCCCCTCTTGTCTAACACTGCGGTTAATGCACTTTATGACACTGTTAAGAAAAAGGCATTTGATTTTTACGACAGACTTGATGATGCGGCTGAATACAGTTTTTATTACCTTGCTGTAAGAAAAGGTAATGATATTGCAACGGATATCGGTGTATCATTTGCAATGCTTTGCGGTAAAGATAAAGATGAATATTACCAAAAGCTTGGTAAAAAACTTTTTCAGGTTGCAAACCACGAAATTGAAAAGATTATTGAGTCATACAGTTTTGTAAAATAATTGAACAGACATTAAAAGACCCTCATTCCATGTTGGAATGAGGGTTGTTTTGTATTAATTTTATGAAACCCAAACACCGCTTGAATTGAATTTATAGGTCTTTCCGCCGATAACCTTTGTGCCTGTTACCATATATCCGTTGCCGTCAAGGTAATACCACTTACCGCCGTCTTTTACCCAATCACTGATAACCATTCTGCCATTAGCATCAAGGTAGCACCAGCCTTTGCTATCTTTCTTCCAAGTATTTGTTACGCAATATCCGTCTGCACCTACATAGCACCAACCAACACTATCTTTAATCCACTTGTTTGTTGCCATACGTCCATTTGCGTCAAGATAACACCAGCCGATACTATCTTTTTTCCAAGTGTTTGTTACGCAATAGCCATCTGCACCAACATAACACCAGCCCACACTATCCTTGAGCCATTTATTAGTTGCGAGAATACCATTAGCATCATAATATTTCCAACCATTATCATCTTTTACCCATCCTACAGATACAACAGAATAATCAATAGCAACAGATGATGTCTCGCTACTACTGATAAGTTTGCCTTCTGCATCATAAATCTTAAAATCGGTTACTTCAAAAGAATCTGCATTTACCGTACCGCCGATTACGTCAAAAACAATTTGGAATAAAACAGTATCAACTGTATAAGGATATGCTGAAGCAAAACTGATTCTCAATGCATTTTCAGCATAGTTAATATTAAATGCACCAACAGGAGCCTTTTCTGTCATATTGTAGCTTAAGGCTTCATTATCATAAACCAAGGTTAAACTACCGCCATTTGCATTTATATCGCCCGAAAGTGTTGCTGTTACAGTAACCTTTGAACCAATTCGTACTGCGTCGATGTCATAATTTACTTCTGCTGCAGAACCAACTGTTACAATCGAAAAAATTGATAACATTACGCACAAGCACAACAATACTGATATAACCTTGTTTTTCATAAATACCACCCTTTAATATATTTGTAAAACTATTATATAATGTTTAGCCCTTTATGTCAACAATTGGATTTCAAACACTATTACAGTTCAAATTTTTGTTCAAGTGTGGGGAATAATGCCTTGATTTCACAATAACGGTCAATAATTTCTCCCGCTTTACCAATCAAAATGCCATTAAACACTGTCATAACTACTGTTCCCCAGCCTACACCCACAAGTCTGCCGAAGAAAATAAATGTCATTACAATAGCCAAACTGAAACAAACGAAATCAAATACTCTTTTAAGTTTTGTGCGGTCAATATTTTTAACCTGACTGACTGCTTTTACAAAAAAATCATAAACTTGAGGATAAATATATGTTCTAAAAAGAATTGCCACGCTGAATGCGGTAAGCAACATTCCCAAAATCAAGAAAATTATTCTCAACGGCATACTCATTGACCCCGGTGTTGTAATTTCAGGGTTTAAAATCGGAATAAACTTCCTCCACCCGTCAAGAATTGCACCATATATAACACAAGTGACAAATGATACCAAATAAATTGGTTTTACTCTTTTCATAATAATACACATTAAAACAAAAAGCACTGCCTGAAGGATGTATTCACTTTGTCCAAAGGTGAAAAAACTGAATTTTTGACTGAATATATATGCGGGTGCAACAATCATTGACACACCAAAATCTGCCGCTGCAGTCATTGAAACCGCCAATGAAAGTACAACAAGCCCCAAAATATATGCAAATTCGCTGTATATACAAATCTTCTTTTTCAAAACAAAGTCCTCGTTATGTATATTTTTTGCAAAGATACTCCATTGCCAAATGGTAACCGTCAAGACCTTTGCCGATTATATGTTCTTCACAAGCCATACCCGCATAAGAAATCTGCCTGAAATCTTCTCGCTTTGTAACATCTGAAATATGAACTTCAACCGCAGGAATACCAACTGATTTGAGTGCATCTAAAATCGCAACACTCGTATGGGTGTATGCGGCAGGGTTGATAACAATTCCGTCAAAAATACCAAAAGCCGCCTGAATTTCATCAACAATTGCACCCTCATGATTTGACTGAAAGCACTTCACTTCACAGCCCAATTCTTCTGCCCATTTCTCAATATTGCAAAGAAGGGTGTTATAATTCTGACTACCATATATCTGTGGTTCTCGAATACCAAGCATATTTATATTTGGTCCGTTTATTACAAGAATTTTCATAAGGATATTAACTCCTTTACAATTTTTTCGGCAACACCTTCAATTGTACCGTTGCCGTCAACTTCTATATGGGCAAATTGCTTATATAACGGCATTCTTTTTTCATACAATTCTCTCACGCCGTGCATCTGCGAAAGAGGTCTGCCATTTGTGGGCAATAAATCAGCATTACGATTTATAAAAACAATAATACCATTTTGCTTTAAGGGTAAGTAATTCTCAGGTCGGGTAACAACTCCCCCACCCGTTGCTATTACACAGTTTTTCTCTTTACCCGCAAGATTAACTGCGACATTTTCACACCAACGGAAATAATCCTCACCCTTTTCGGCAAAGATTTCGGGAATTGCTTTATTCTCTGTATTTACAATCATTTCATCGGTATCAATCAAATCCTTACCAAGCATATCGGCAAGTGTTTTGCCCACAGTTGATTTTCCGCACCCCGCCATACCAATGAGAACAATATTGCACATCTGCTTAAAAAGCTCTCTCGTAATCTTTTCGCAGATTTCATCATCAACCTTTGTGTCAAAAAATATTTCGTGTGCTTTTTTTGCCTGTGCAACAAGCATTGAAAGTCCTGCAACTGCAGGAATACCCATATTTTCTGCTTCCATAACCAGTCGTGTTCTCAACGGATTATACACCACATCAAGAACTCCGCTGAGATTTGAAAATCTTGTCAAATCAATGGGTGTATTCATATTGTCAGGGTACATTCCAATAGGAGTGGTATTCACGATAATCTGAATATCACCCTGCTCATATATATTGGTATAATTTACCTCACCATTTCTTGAAACAACGACAATTTCACAAGAACCCATATCACGAAGCACGGCTACTACCGTAGCACTTGCACCACCCGAGCCCAAAACAACTGCTTTTTTCCCTTTGATTTTAATACCTGACTTTTCCACCATATATTTAAAACCATAATAATCGGTATTATCGCCGTAAAGCTTACCGTCACGCACAGTAATTGTATTTACTGCTCCGATTTTTTCTGCTTCGGGTGAAATTACATCAAGATATTTCATTACCGCTTTTTTATATGGGATAGTAACATTAAGCCCCTTGAAATTCTTTTCTGTTAAAAACTTTTCAAGATTTTCAGGCTCTACCTCAAAAAGCTTATATTCATTGTTTCCAAGGGATTTATGAATTTGAGGTGAAAAACTATGTGGTAAATGTTCACCTAATAAGCCGTACATTATCACATTACCTCCGAATAACTGCCAAGATAATTGAAATATTCACATTCATCACACAACTGCTCAAGAATTTCATAAAATGCATTATCATAAACTGAAACTGACATATCAAAATAGAACATAAATTCAAAATCCTTGTTTTGAATTGGTCTGCTTTCAAGTTTTATTACGTTAATTCCAAGAGCATAGAAGCGTGCAAGAATATGATAAAGTGAGCCCGGTCTATGAGGAAGTGTTAATACAAAACTCGTTTTATCCGCACCGGGATAAATTTCTAAATCCTTTGAAATGCATATAAATCTTGTGTAATTATTGTCATTATTCTGCACATCATTTGAAATCATTGTCATAGAGTAGAGGTCACGACAATTTTCTGACGAAATAGCTGCAACATCAGTGCGTCCGCTTTCCATAACCATTTTTGCCGCAACCGCAGTATTTTCACAGATATTCACTTTGATATTACTGTGATTTCTTAAAAACTCACTACATTGGTTGATTGCTTGTTCGTGAGAATAAATTTCACGTATTCCGTCAAGTGTTGCACCCTTATTACCTAAAAGGCAATGGTTAATTTTAAGGCGAAAACTTTTTACAATATAAAAATTATGCTCTGCCATTAAATCGTAAACATTATTAACACTACCTGCGGTACTATTTTCAATAGGAAGAACTCCATATTTACACAAGCCCTTTTCAACCGCATTCACAACATCGTGCCAAGTTTTAAAATATGACACCGTTGGATATTTGAAAAGTCGCTCACATGCAATACCGGAATATGCACCCTCAACACCCTGACAAGCAACCATGGCTTTTTGAGGAAATAATTTTTCTGTATTATCAATTGAATGTTTTATTCTGGCAGTCAATTCATTTTCACGGTAAAGATATTTGTGCTGATAAGAACGTGAAACATTCATTATGGTGTCATAAAGCACACGGGAATAAACCTCTAAATCGTCACCCGCCATATTGCCGATTCGGTTTAGAAGTTCATTTTCTCTTTTCGCATCGAGAACGGGCAGGTTATTCTCCTGCTTATATTTTGCAACAGAAAGGCAAGTTTCCATTCTCTCTTTCCATAAGCTTACTATTTGGTCATCAATCTCATTTATTTTTTCTCTAATTACTGAAAGGTCTTCCATAATATCACCTAATTGTTTATTCGTTGCCCCTTGCCGAAGCCTCCCTAGTCAAAGGGAGGGGGACCGTCGAAGACGGTGGAGGGATTCATCACTCATCATTTACGGACAAACAAGATTTGCCCCTATGCAATTTATTAAAGCACAATATCTAAAATTGTTATTGCAGTTACTGCCTCAACTACGGGTACTGCACGTTGAACTATACACGGGTCGTGCCTACCTTTAATTTGCAATTTTTCTTCTGTTTTATTTGAAAGGCTTATGCTGTTTTGTTCTTTGAAAATTGACGGTGTGGGTTTTATTGCCGTTCTGAAAACTATTGGCATACCATTTGTTATTCCACCATTTATTCCGCCCGAATTGTTTGTAACAGTTCTTATTTCACCGTTAGAAATACAGAACGCATCATTATTTTCACTACCATAAAGGTCCGTGGCTTCAAATCCGTTGCCGAATTCAATACCCTTTACTGCAGGAATTCCAAAAATATTTTTAGCAAGTAAATTTTCAACACCGTCAAACATAGGGTTGCCATACCCTGCTTCTATTCCCGTTACGGCACATTCAATCACACCGCCCACGGAATCGCCATTTCCCCTTGCTTTCTCAATTTCTGCCTTCATAAGAACTCCTTTTTCATCATTGATTACGGGGAAATCCTTTGTTGAAGTATTCCATTTACCTATATCTACAAAGTCAATTTTATCATCATATACATCTTTAATTTTCATTATATGGGCCTGAATTTCAACACCCATATCTTCGAGAATTTGCATACATACCGCACCTGCAAAGCAAAGAGGTGCTGTAAGTCTGCCTGAAAAATGCCCACCGCCTGAAACATCATTAAATCCGTCATATCTCATATATGCCGAATAATCTGCGTGAGAAGGTCTTGGGGTATCAATTATATTATTATAATCTGCAGAATGTTGGTTTTCATTATATATAACCATACAAAGTGGTGCACCGCAGGTCACACCATTTACAAGTCCTGACAAAATTTCAGGTGTATCGCTTTCTTTTCTTTGGGTCGAAAGGGAATTCTTACCGGGTGCACGTCTATCCATAAAGGCAAGAATTTTATTCATATCTATTTTTTTGCCTGCGGGAAGTCCGTCAATCACAACACCTATTCCTTTTGAATGCGACTGACCGAAAACTGATATTTTAATTTTATTGCCCGTCATTGATGACATTTGCATTACCTCCCATTTTATTGAAATCTGCAAAGAAATCAGGATAAGACTTTTCAACAGCCTCGGCATCAGTAATTGTCACTGAGGACTCACAATGAGATGAAAGAATTGATGCCGACATTACAATTCTGTGGTCATTATAGCCCTCAACAATTCCGCCCGAAAGACTTTTACCGCCTTGAATAATCATTCCTTCATCGGTTTCTTTTACTTTTGCACCGACTGATGACAGCATTTCCACAACAGATTTAATTCTGTCACTTTCTTTTATGCGAAGTCGTCCCGCATTGATTATTCTTGTTTCGCCCTCGCACATAACTGCAACAACTGAAATTATAGGCACTGCGTCGGGAATGTCGGACGCATCTACCACTATTCCTTTTAGTTCTTTTTTCTTAACTGTTATTTCGTCACCTTTTATCTGTACATTTGCACCCATTGACTCAAGGACATTAAGAATTCTCTTATCCCCTTGGGGTGAATTTATATTAAGACCTGTTACGGTTACACCATTTTCATTCAACGCACCTGCACAAAGGAAGAATGATGAATTCGACCAGTCCCCGTCAACCCATAATTCTTTAGGTGAAGCATATTTTTGATTACCTTTTATTATGTAAAGATTTTCTTTTTCTTCAATTTTAATTCCGAATTTGCGAAGTGCCGAAATTGTAATATCAAGATATGATTTTGACTCTACAGGAGGAATAAGTCGAATTTCACTGTCACCGTTTAAAAGTGGCAACGCGAATAACAAGCCCGTTATAAACTGTGAGCTTATATTCCCCACAATTTCATATTCACCCGATTGAAGCCTACCCGACAAATGCAGGGGGAATTTATTATCAGTATGAAAAACCACACCTTTTTTCTCCATCTCTTCTTTCAATGGTGAAATTGGTCTATAAGGCAATCTGCCATGACCGTTTATTGTAGCATCAATTCCCAGTGCCGATATAACGGGCATCAAAAATCGAAGTGTTGAGCCACTTTCGCCACAATCAAGGTTTGCGGTTTTATTAAAATTACGAGGAATTACCGTAATTACCTCATCATCTACAACTATTTCTGCACCCATCGATTTCAAGCAATTAACAGTTGCTGCGATGTCTTTTGACATCACATTACAATGAATTTTTGTTTCATTTTCAGAAAGTGCAGCACAAATAAGTAATCTGTGGGCATCCGATTTTGATGAAATTGCCTTGATTTTTCCCGTAATGTTTGCGGGGGTGCAGTTAACATTCATTTAATTCAATCCTGCTTCTATAAATTCTTTAAGCTTTTCAATCCCGATTTTTTCTATTTTGCAAAGTCCATATTTTTCGGGAATGATTAACGAGATTGTGTCAAGACTTCTCTTTTTATCAGAGAGCGACACCTTATATAATTCTTCTGCCGTGAAATTACAAGTTATGGGCAATCTGTTTGCCTTGAGGATTTTCACAAGCATTTCTGTAAAATCTTCATTTACAAGACTTGTTTTATATGCCCCACGAGTAGCGATAACCATTCCGATTGCCACCGCATTACCGTGAGAAATTGTAAGATTACTGCATTTTTCAATTGCGTGACCGATTGTGTGACCAAAATTCAACAATTTTCTTTCGCCATTTTCAAATTCATCACGGTCAACAACATCACGTTTGATTTCAACGCATCTCTTAATCACATATTCTATATTATCTTTTATGGAATTATTTTTAAGAAATGTGAGGAAATCCCCGTCTAAAATCATACCATATTTAATGATTTCGGCACAACCCTCATTAAAAGTTTCTTCGGGGAGGGTGTTCAATGTTTCGCAATCGGCATAAACTGCGATTGGCTGATAAAATGCTCCGCAAAGATTCTTACCCGCTTTTAAGTTAACAGCAGTTTTTCCGCCAACGGAAGAATCCACCATTGAAAGCACTGTTGTGGGAATCTGCACAAAATCAACACCACGTAAATATGATGCCGCAGCAAATCCTGTTAAATCCCCCGTAACACCACCGCCGAGTGCTATAAAAAGGTCGGTTCTTGTGATGCTTTTTTCGGCACAGAATTCTTGAATTTTTCCAAAATTCTCAAGTGATTTTGAGTCTTCACCGTGTGGAAATACAAATTCGCACACTGAATAGCCGTTGCTTTCAAGACTTTTTTTCACTCTTTCACCATAAAGCGAGAAAACGGTGTCATCAGAAACCAACACAACCCTGCAAGGCTTTTTTATCTCTGCAATTCGCTCGCCAATTTTATCTATAAATCCTGAACCGATATTTACATTGTATTCTTTTGAAGCGGTCACTTTAACGATTTCCATTTTTGTCACCCGTCAATCTGTTCTTTTAAAATTCTACCCTCACGCAAAAGCTCTGTCAATCTTTCACGGTCATTTTCTGCCATCGCATCTCTGTACTGTACAAGATTGTTCACTATTGAATCAATTTCGTTTATAAGATTGTCACGATTTTCAAGGAATAATTCGGACCACATATTCTCATTAAGATATGCAACTCTTGTCAAATCCTTGTAACTGCCCGCTGAAAATCCCCTATGAATCATAGCATTAGGGCTCTTAACATAGGCATTTGAAACCACGTGGGCAAGTTGTGAGGTAAATGCAATAATTTTGTCGTGCTCGTCGGGTGTGGACATTTGAATATTTGTAAACCCGATTTTCAAGAATAATTCTTTAATTATGTCAACACATTCAGCCGGTGTATCCTCATAAGGAGTAAGAATCATTGAAGAATTATTGAAAATTTTAGCGGTTGAATGCTCAAAACCCGAAAGGTGTAAACCTGCCATTGGATGTGCACCAACAAAAATAAAACCATTCTCTTTTGCGGTTTCGTAAAGGGCATCACAGACATAACGCTTAACACCGCTTATATCCATTACAATTGCACCTTTTTTGAAAAGCTTTGCATTCTCTTTTATATAATCAATTGACTGTTGCGGATAAAGTGAAATTATCACTAAATCACAGAGCGACAAATCTTCTTTTGTCAATTCTTTTTCTATTGCACCTACAAAAAGTGCTTTATTCACTGCTTCGGGGCTTCTGTTTGTGCCCCATACAGTATGCTCAGTACCAAAGCTGATTGCTTTAGCGAGTGAACCACCCATAAGGCCAAGTCCGATTATTCCGACCTTCATTTATATCACCAAATTGTATTTATTTTACTGCTTCAAGAACTTTATTTACTGAACTAACCACATCTGCAAACTGTGGAGGTGTAAGTGCCTGAGGACCGTCGCAAAGTGCTTTTGACGGGTCATTGTGAACTTCAATCATAAGTCCGTCAGCACCACATGCTGCAGCTGCCAAAGACATTGGTTTTACAAAACGTGCAATGCCCGATGCGTGTGATGGGTCAATAACAACGGGAAGATGTGATTTTTCTTTAAGCATTGGAACTGCTGAAAGGTCAAGTGTATTTCTTGTTGCAGTTTCAAATGTGCGAATACCACGTTCGCAGAGAATAACATTCTCATTACCGCCCGCCATAATGTATTCTGCACTCATAAGCAATTCTTGGAATGTGCTTGAAAGTCCACGTTTTAAGAAAACAGGTTTTTTGAGATGTCCCAATTCCTTTAAGAGCTCAAAGTTCTGCATATTACGAGCACCAACCTGAATAATATCAACATTCTCAAAAAGCGGAATATGTGAAGCATCCATAATTTCAGTTACGATTGGCATTCCTGTTTCTTTCTTTGCTTCAAGCATAAGCTCAAGACCCTCACCACGCATACCTTGGAATGCATAAGGTGATGTTCTGGGTTTGAATGCACCACCACGAAGGAAATTTGCACCTGCCGCTTTAACGTCTTTTGCAATGCTTAAAATTTGTTCTCTTGACTCAATTGAGCAAGGGCCTGCAAAGAATTGGAAATTGCCCCCACCTATTTTATAGCCCTCAACGTCAATTACTGTATCGTCGGGATGGAATTTTCTGTTTGCACATTTATAAGGCTCTGAAATTCGTCTTACGTCTTCAACAATGTCAAGGCTCTGAATCAAATCAATATCAACTCGGCTTGTATCACCAATAAGACCTAAAATTGTCTGATAATGACCTACAACCTCATTGATTACAAGATTTTGCTCGTGCAACCATTTTGTTAAATTTTCGACTTTTGCGGGGTCAACCTCGTTTTTAAGAATTACTACCATTGTTCTTACTCCTTCTCAAAAAAAATCCCCACAGTTTTCACTGTGGGAAATAAAATTACAGATTTTTCAGCAATCTTTATTTTTCCGCAGTGAAACAAGCCTTTGACTTTGTAAAGTAAAAGCTAAAGTAAAAGTATTCAGCTGCGAAATTAAGAGTTTTCATAAATATTACCTCTGTTTGCTGATTGTTAAACATTTTAGCACTATAAAAAAAACTTGTCAATGCTTTTTTTAAAATAATCAATAATCTTCAACTAATAATGTAATGTCGCCTTATCTTGCCCAATCGACAAGATAAAAATATACATATTCTTCATATGTTTTCTCGCCGACAAAAAAGGCAGATGCCGAAGCATCTGCCCTAAAATGCATATTTTAATTTAAGAATTAAAGTTCTGCGAAGTATTTGATTGTTCTAACCATCTGTGATGTGTAGCTGTTTTCGTTGTCATACCAAGAAACAACCTGAACTTCATAGAGGCCATCAGCAATCTTAGCAACCATTGTCTGAGTTGCATCGAAGAGTGAACCGTATCTCATACCGATAACGTCTGAAGAAACGATTGGGTCTTCATTGTAGCCGAAGCTTTCTGATGCAGCAGCCTTCATAGCAGCATTGATGCCGTCAACTGTAACGTCATCGCCCTTAACAACTGCTGTAAGGATTGTTGTTGAACCTGTTGGAACAGGAACTCTCTGTGCAGCACCGATGAGTTTGCCGTTGAGTTCAGGAATAACAAGACCGATAGCCTTTGCAGCACCTGTTGAGTTAGGAACAATGTTAGCAGCACCAGCACGTGCTCTTCTCATATCGCCCTTTCTGTGAGGACCGTCGAGAATCATCTGGTCGCCTGTGTAAGCGTGGATTGTAGCCATGATACCGCTCTGGATAGGAGCAAAATCATTGAGAGCCTTTGCCATAGGAGCAAGGCAGTTTGTTGTGCAAGATGCAGCTGAAATGATTGTGTCGTCAGCTGTAAGAGTGTTTTCATTTACTGAGTAAACGATTGTCTTAAGGTCGTTACCTGCAGGAGCAGAAATAACAACTTTCTTAGCACCAGCATCGATATGAGCCTGGCTCTTTGCCTTTGAGCAATAGAAACCTGTGCACTCAAGAACTACGTCAACACCGATTTCGCCCCAAGGAAGCTCTGCAGCGTTAGCCATAGCATAGATTTTAAGAGTTTTACCGTCAACTGTGATTGTACCTGCTTCGTCGTCAGCTTCAACTGTGTGAAGACCTTCGCCGATTCTTCCGCAGTAACCGCCCTGAGCTGTGTCGTACTTAAGAAGATTAGCAAGCATTGATGGCTTTGTGAGGTCGTTGATAGCAACAACATCATAGCCTTCTGCACCGAACATCTGTCTGAATGCAAGGCGTCCGATACGGCCGAAACCGTTAATAGCAACTTTAACTGACATTTTGAATTCCTCCAAATTAAATAATTTACAATTATTATACGCATTATTGCGTTTACTATTTTATATCTTTTTAAAGAAATATGCAAGAGTATTTTTCAATTTTTTATTATTTTGTGAATAATTTGTCAATCGGTACAAAAATGTACGAATAAATATGGATTTTGGGTGTAATATTTATATATGAGAGGGTGTGTTTTATGAAAAGCAATGCAAATGGACTGAATACCACAGAGCATTTTCGTGAAAACCTGCAAAATATGTTTGACCTGGCTTTTTCTTCAGGTGATTTTAACAGTCTGCGTGAACAATATAAAAAACTGCGTAAAATCGAATTCGACCTTCATTTCGACTCCGCAAAAGAACTCATAAATATATCTGCATTAATTGAAAATTTGACTATCGCCTGTGATATTATTGTTGCAGATATGGGAATTAACTTTATTTTCTGTGGAAATGAAACCTCTTGCATTTATGG
Source organism: Candidatus Fimenecus sp. (assembly GCA_045594885.1). Classification (GTDB taxonomy): domain Bacteria; phylum Bacillota; class Clostridia; order Oscillospirales; family Acutalibacteraceae; genus Fimenecus. Next base: position 12,622 of record JAZNZJ010000029.1, read on the forward strand.
TAACAGCAAGGCGATTACGAAAGCTTTTTTAAATATGTTGTCCAACGCATATCTTCACGGAAAAGGCAATCTTATCACTGTAAAAGCAATTGAGAATAATGAATTCATAAAAATTGAAGTCAAAAATGAAGGCTTGTTTTCTGCAGTGAAATTTGGTAATGGTCTTTCTTTTGTTCACAAAGTCTGTCGCAATTCAAATGGTATGTTTTTTCTTGAAACTGACGGCTATTCAACCAATTCTATTATGTGCATTAAAAAATCAATTGCCGTCAGACACCGAGATTTTTCTGTCCCATATTTTTATGAATATCTCAATGACAAATTATCACCGGTTTATGTTGAAATGTTTGGAATGGTAAAAAAATAATGCGGGAGTGTTAAAAGCTCCCGCAATTTTTATGAATTCATACTCTATTAGTCAACTTTTACTGTCCAACCGAATGTATCTTCGATTTTACCATATTGAATACCGGTAAGAGTATCATAAAGTTTCTGTGTAAGTTCACCGATTTCAAAATTGTTGATTTCAACAACTTCTTCTTTATATCTTAATGAGCCTACAGGTGAAATAACGGCTGCCGTACCTGTACCGAAAACTTCTTCAAGAGTTCCGTCTTTACCTGATGACATAACTGTGTCAATTGCAAGTTTGCCTTCATTCACCTTGTAACCCCAGTTCTTAAGAACTTCAATACAACTCATTCTTGTAATACCGGGAAGAACTGTACCCGATGTTGCCGCTGTATAAATCTCACCGTCAAGCTTGAACATAATGTTCATTGCGCCGACTTCTTCAACATACTTTCTCTCAACACCATCAAGCCAAAGAACCTGTGAATAACCAAGCTTGTGTGCCTTTTCACCTGCTGCCATTGATGCCGCATAGTTACCACCGCACTTAATAGCACCCGTACCACCCGGTGCTGCACGTACATATTCTTCTTCAACATAAATCTTAACCGGATTAAGACCTTCTGCATAATATGCACCTGAGGGTGAACAGATAATAATGAACTGATAACTTGCTGATGCTTTAACACCAAGAATGGGCTCAGTAGCAATTGTGAATGGTCGAATATAAAGGCTTGTGTCGGGCTCTGACGGAACCCAATCTTTATCAACTGAAACAAGAGCTTTTACCGCATCAACAAAATCTGCAACAGGAATCTGTGGGATACAGAGTCTGTCGTGAGTTGACTGCATTCTTTCAGCATTCTTGTCAGGACGGAAAAGTTGAACACTTCCGTCAGCACAGCGATATGCCTTAAGCCCCTCGAAGCATTCCTGAGCATAGTGGAAAACAAGAGCGGATGGGTCAAGAACTACGGGCTGATATGGTACGACTCTCGCATCGTGCCAACCCTGACCTTCGTCATAATCCATAATAAACATATGGTCTGTGAAAATATGACCAAAGCCTAAGTTTTTCCAGTCGGGTTTTGCCTTTGGGGCAGTTGTTTTTTCAATTTTGATTTGCATTTGCCAACATCTCCAATATGTGTTTATATAAAATAATTAAAAAATTATTTTGGTCTGTAATTAGGAACAATTCTCTTTAAGAAAGAACGAACTTCTTCAGGCTCAAGACTTGCAATTGACTGAATATCTTTTTCAAGCTGTTCATCGTCAATCTGCAAAGGCTTTGTAACGAAAATCTTATCGTTACCCGTCTTCTGTCTTTCATCAAGTTCTTCCTCAAGTGAAAGTTCTTCATAAAGCTTTTCACCGGGGCGAAGTCCGGTAAACTGAATTTCAATATCCTTGTATGGCTCAAAACCTGAAAGTTTAATAAGATTTTCTGCAAGAGAAACAATCTTAACGGGTTCGCCCATATCAAGAACAAATATTTCGCCACCCTTTGCAAGACCACCTGCTTGTACAACAAGCTGACTTGCTTCGGGAATTGTCATAAAGTAACGTGTAATGTCAGGGTGAGTAACTGTAATCGGACCACCCTGTTCAAGCTGTTCTTTGAAGATTGGAATAACACTTCCGTTTGAACCGAGAACATTGCCAAAACGAACAGCAGCAAATTTTGTACCCTTTGTAATCTTGCTGAAATGCTGAATAACAATTTCACATACACGTTTGGTTGCACCCATAACATTTGTCGGGTTAACAGCTTTATCAGTTGAAAGAAGAACAAAGTTCTTAACACCATATTCATTAGCACAGAATGCAGTATTATATGTACCTAAAATATTATTCTTAACCGCTTCATAAGGGCTATCTTCCATCAACGGCACGTGTTTGTGAGCGGCTGCGTGGAATACAGATGAAGGATGAAATTCTTCAAAAATTTCCTTTAATCTTCTAAGTTCACGTACAGAACCTATGCGGATTTCAATCTGAGGTGCACCGTGATATTGTCTGTCAAGGGAATTCTTGAGTGTGAATGCATTGTTTTCATATATATCAAAAATAACAATCTTTTCAGGATTATAACGTGCAATCTGACGGCAAAGTTCACTACCGATTGAACCGCCACCACCTGTAACAAGAACAGTTTCACCCGTAACATACTTGCAAACATCCGGGTCAAGTTTAACCTCAGGACGAGAAAGAAGGTCAAGAACATCAACCTTTTTAATTCTTTCTGTAACAGGCTTATTCTCATTACCTAATTCATCAATATTAGGTGCTCTCTTGAGTGTACAGCCTGTTGACATTGCAATTTCAAAAATTTCTTTTCTTCTTTCAGGTGTTGCTGTCGGAATACAATAGATTATTTCATTTACATCATATTTCTTAACAAGATTAGGAATATCATCAATTTTGCCCTTAACAGGAATACCACGTACTCTCATATTTTTCTTTGAATCGTCATCGTCAACGATTACAACAGGAGTACCTGACTTATAACCATTAAGCCCCATTTCAAACAAAACTGAGTTACCCATATCACCTGCGCCGATAATCATAATGCGTTTATTTGCATCTTTTCTCTTGCGTATTGAATCGGTTTTCAATGCATTATAAGCTCTATATAATGTTCTTAAGCCCACAGAGAAGAAGCATATAAACATAAATGCGTCAATATAAACAATCATCGGCATTACGTTGAACCATCTTTCAGTTCCTGCTGCAACACATGCCTTCATTCCTATATAGTCCGCTATCCAACACAATGCTGTGCCGACACCCGCACTGAACACTGCATTTACAAGCTCATAAAAGCCCATATATTTCCACATGTTGCTGTACAATCTGCGTATAAGGAATAAAGCAATATAAATTACAGTTACAAACACTATTCTTCTTGACATAAAAACAAAAATTTCCATATCAAAAGAAAACTGTCTGTGTAAAAACATAGATAAATAGTATGAACCATTTACAACTAAAATATCAAGGAATAGCAAGAGTATCTGATGGGGTTTTATAATCTCATATAACTTTTTCAAAAATAACACCTCACAAATGTATTCGTCATCAGTATATAATTTTACTCCTATTATTCGTCATTGTCAATGGAGAGTGTTGAAAATCCTATATAATATGTATTTTATTCTTTACATTAAATTGTAAAAATGGTAGAATTAGTTATATATTATGCTCGTTGAGGAGTGTTTTGGAAAATGATAGGATTAGGAACGTGGACAGGCGATATTGAAACTTCAATGATTAGCGGTAATGCAATTGTTGAAATTACCGATAATAACGGCGAGTATGACTTTTCTGTCACCGTCCCCTCATTGAAAAAACTTCCCAATTTTAGAGTTTATGACATTAAAGAAAACGGAAATCAACTTTCGGGGAAGGCTGAAATTGACCTTATGGGCAAAATGACTGTGGACGTTTGTGTTGAAATCAACGGTGACACCTTCACGGGATATATTAAAGTGCCTTTCTTGGGGAAAATCGAAATTAAAAACGGCAGAAAAATCTCATAGGGGCAGATATGTTTGTCCGTCCTTATTAAATCAGGTATATTTATGAATAAAAAACATCAAATTTGTCCCCACGCAAAGAAATGTGGCGGCTGTCAGTTATTAAATCTTTCATATGAAGAACAACTAAGGCATAAACAAGTAAAAGCAATTCGACTTCTTGGCACATTTTGTCACGTTGAGGAAATTATAGGAATGGAAAACCCATATAATTATCGCAACAAAGCTCAATATGCTTTTGGTCGTGGCAGAAACGGGCAGACCATTGCCGGTGTTTATCAATCATCAACGCATAAAATTGTTGATATTGAAAAATGTATGCTCACCGACCCAAAGGCTGATGAAATTGCTAATACTGTCAAAAAGCTTCTTAAAAGTTTCAAGATGAAGCCTTATGACGAGGATACACGTCAAGGGTTTTTACGTCACGTGCTTGTTAAAACCGCATTTAAAAGCGGTGAGGTAATGGTGGTGCTTGTCACTGCCACACCCCAATTCCCGTCAAAGCGTTCATTTATCAATGCACTTGTTGGCCGTCATCCCGAAATCACAACCATCGTACAAAATGTGAATAACAAATTCACAAGTATGGTTTTAGGTGACAAAAGTGAAGTTCTTTACGGTGACGGTAAAATCACAGAAGAACTTTGCGGACTAAATTTCCGTATTTCACCAAAAGCATTTTATCAAATTAACCCTGTGCAAACAGAAATTCTTTACAATAAAGCACTTGAATATGCAGATTTTAAAGGCACGGAACGAATTATTGACGCCTATTGCGGTACGGGTACAATCGGACTGATTGCAAGTAAAAATGTCAAAAGTGTTTTGGGCGTTGAAATCAATAAAGATGCTGTGCGTGATGCTAAAGAAAACGCAAAGCTTAACGGTATTGAAAATATTCGATTTTTCGCTGCCGATGCAGGCAAATTTATGGTTGATTTGGCAAATAACAACGAAAAAATCGACGCAGTAATAATGGACCCCGCCCGTGCGGGTAGTGATATTCCGTTTTTATCATCACTTGTAAAACTCAATCCAGAAAAAGTGGTTTATGTTAGTTGCAACCCCGAAACTCTCGCTAGAGATTTGATGTATCTCTGCAAAAACGGATATAAAGTCAAAAAAATACAGCCCGTCGATATGTTTCCACATACTGACCATGTGGAGACAGTCTGTCTGCTGTCGAGAAAATAACATTAGGAGGAGATTATGGCGAAAGAAATTCACCCAAAAGATACAACAAGAAATATGGCGTATGAACTTTGGATGAAAGCGCCAAATCCGATGGTTACCCTTTTTAAGACTTTGGATGTAACCAATTTGGTAAAAGTCAGTAAGAAAAAGAATTTGAAGTTCAATATGCTTCTGGATTATTGCATTGGAAAAGCGGCTGTAAGTGTAAAAGAATTTTATATGCTTCCGGTCGGTGATAAACTTGTACAGTATGACACAATTGCAGTAAATACGATTGTGAAGAATAAGAATGATGAAGTGAGTTCCTGCGATATTATGCAGATAGATGATTTAATTGCTTTTAATCATGAGTATTTGAGATACACAGCACAGGTTGCCCAAACTTGCCAAGACAGAGATTTGTCTGAAGATAGCATGGTTATTGGCACATCAGCAATTATTGATACGGAAATTGATGGTGTTGTTGGTATGAATAGCGGTATTTTCAACAATCCATTTATGTTCTGGGGAAAGTATAGAAAGAAATTATTTAGATACGAATTGCCAATTTCATTTCAATTCCACCATACGCAAATGGATGGAGCACATGCAGGAAGATTTTTATCAAATCTGCAAAAAGAGATTAATGGGCTGAAATAGGTAACTAAGATTTGGTAAGAAAACTGATATTGTAGTGGATAAGTTCCCTACAACAGACAGGGTGGATATGTTTCCGACAACCTATGTTAGCGATTCCATTGCTACCACCCATGTGGAATGTGTATGTTTAATCGAAAGGAAGTAAAATATGGGATTATTTAATTTCAAGAAAAAAGCACCTGTAACAGAAGAACAGAAAAAATTAGACTATTTATGGGAATTGTGGCGACTTGAAGAAGCCCCCGCACCATACAGCACACTAATGACATACTATAAAGAAATTACAAAGGGTAGTCATATTTCATTCTTTCTCAATATTGCTTACTGTGGCGATGTTGAAAAAGCGGTAAACAAAATCGGTGACGCCTTACCGCAAATACTTAAAGATAATTTGCAGACTGCATATTCCCATTATCTTGTACTTATAAATGAAGAAAACGATGAAACCGAAAATAAAATCCGTGAATGCGATAGAATTTTTGATGAAAACAAGCAGTTGATTACCGATATTCTTCAAGAATATGCAAACACATTGGAAGTCTATTAATTCCCAAAAAGGAGAACTAAATATATGTTTGAAATTAAAAACAAAGAATTTTATATGGATGGTAAACCCATTAAAATCTATTCAGGTGCTATGCACTATTTTCGCACCGTGCCTGAATATTGGGAAGACAGACTCACAAAATTAAAACTCGCAGGTTTTAACACAGTTGAAACCTACACCTGTTGGAATCTTCACGAGCCAAAACCGGGGGAATTCCACTTTGACGGCATTCTTGATATTGAAAGATTTATCAAAACTGCTCAAAAGGTTGGTCTTTACTGCATTGTAAGACCCGGACCATATATCTGTGCTGAATGGGATTTCGGCGGACTTCCCGCATGGCTTTTAAAAGACAAGAATATGCAAATTCGTTGTATGTATCCCGATTTTCTTACTTGTATTGAACGTTATTATAAAGAATTGCTTGGCAGGTTAAATCCGCTTTTAGAAACTAACGGCGGTAATATTATTGCAATGCAAGTTGAAAACGAATATGGCTCATACGGTAACGATAAAGATTATCTTCGTTTCGTTGAAAAGCTTACAAAGGATTGCGGAGTTGATGTTCCCCTTTTCACCTCTGACGGCAACTGGAAAAATATGCTTTCAGGCGGTTCATTGCCACATATCTATAAAGTTCTCAACTTTGGTTCACGTGCAAAAACTGCCTTTAACTGTTTAAAGGATTTCCCCAATGACGGGCCAAATATGTGCGGTGAATTCTGGTGTGGTTGGTTTGACCACTGGAGAGATAGTCACCATACAAGAAAACCCGAATCAGTTGTAAAAGAAGTTCAAGAGTTCTTAGATTGCGGTGCAAGTTTCAATTTCTATATGTTCCACGGCGGAACTAATTTTGGTTTTAATGCAGGGGCAAACTTTAACCCCGGCAGTGCTTATGAGCCAACCGTTACAAGTTATGACTACTGTGCGTTGCTTAATGAATGGGGCGACTACACCCCCGCTTATCACGCCGTGCGTGACCTTTTACATAAGCATCAAGGTTTAGAAAAGCAGGAGCTTTTACCATCACCAAAGCTACAGAATATTGGCAATGTATCACTTACTGAATCTGCAAGTCTTTTTGAAAATCTTAATGTAATCGGCGAAAAGCACCGTGTTCCCGTGCCAGAAAGTATGGAATATTTCGGACAGAATTTCGGTATGATTTACTATGAAACAGTTATTCGTGGTCACTATGACCCGATTCCGTTGATGATTAGAAATGTTCACGATTTCGGCTTTGTTTATGTTGATGACAAGTACAAGAAGTTCATTGACCGTACAACTTACACTAAACCCGGCAAACTCTCACTTGGCTCAATCTTCAAGAAATTCACAAAAGACAGTCAGGACACAACAACAGCATTTATAGGCTCTGTTGATGGTGAAAAGAAAATCGGACTTCTTGTTGACACAATGGGTCGTGTTAATTACGGTGAAAAGATGATGGACCGCAAAGGCTTTTCTGACATCTACATCGCCAACCAACGTCAAATGGGCTACGATGTATGGACTTTACCTCTCGATAACATTGACAAGCTTACATATAAACCCGCTGAAAGTTTCAACAAAGACAAAGGCGCTATGTTTTATAAAGGCACATTCAAGGCTGACTCACAAGCTGACTGCTTTGTTCATCTTGATAATTTCGATAAGGGTTATGTATGGGTTAACGGCTTTAACCTCGGCAGATATTGGAAAGTTGGTCCACAAAAATCACTTTATCTACCCGGTTGTCTTTTGAAAGAAGAAAATGAAATTGTTGTTCTTGAAACAATGGGTATGAAAAAGCCCGAAATTACAATTACAGATAAACACGATTTAGGATAAAGAAAATTCCCCGATAAGAGCAAATCTTGTCGGGGAATTTTTTGCATGGGTCGGCGGGGTCAAGACCCCGCCCTACCGCTATAATATTAAATTATCCAAATATTTCTTTTTCTACCTCTGCACAAATGTAATGATATATCGCTAAATGATACTCCTGAATTTTATAGGTTTCGGTGGCGGGAACACAAATTGAAATTGTTCCTAAATCTTTAAGTTCCCCACCATCTTTACCCGTTAATACAATCGAGACTATATCTAAATCATTTGCAAGTCTTATAGCATTCACCACATTTTTTGAATTACCCGAGGTTGAAATTCCGATAATCAAATCACATTCATCTGCATAACCGTAAACTTGCTGGGCAAAAACCATATCCGCATCAATATCATTTGCTATTGCGGTCATAAGTCCTGTTTGACTATTGAGCGAAATTATAGGCAAAGCACCCTGCAACTTTTCACGCAAATCGGGTGAAATACGTTCATTGGTCACTTTGCGGGGCAGTTTGAAACTTTTCATCAATTCCCCAACAATATGCTCGGCATCACATGCACTACCGCCATTACCGAATACCAAAGCCTTGTTTCCGCACTTGAAAGTGGCTGTCAATGCTCCGATTGCACTCCCTATGTCCCATTCACATTCCTTTAATTCGGGATAACACTCAAACAAATCGCTCATTTTATTCACCTCTGAAAACCTTTAAAAATTCTTCGTTGCAAAAATCCTCAACAATTATATTTGTACCAAGTTTTTTATGTAACTCACGTTGAAATTCTGCATTTTCAGGTAATCGGCTCACCACAAATGCACCCATTTGCACACCTGCTTGAATTTCAGCCCTGCCATCACCCACAACAAGTACATTTTCACCCGAAATGTTCAACTCATTTAAAAGTTTTTTCATAACCATATCTTTTGGCATTTTTTCAGTCCACGTTGAGCCGATAATATCCTCAACAATTTCGTCTTTGCCAATTTTATAGCCAAGGGCTTCTACTTCTTCGTGCATACCCATACCTTTTTCGACAACCGCACCCGTGACAAAATAATTCTTCACACCGTTGTTTTTTAGCATTCGCAAAAACTCCATTGAGCCTTTTATTCTGAATTCTTCGGGATTTTCTTTTGCTTTATTGAGGTTTTTATCCCTGCAATAGCCGTTAAGCACCGCTTCATAAAGTTTGAAAAGACGAGGTGTCTGAACTCTCAGCATTTCGTTCATTTCGTCGGTTTCGGGTAAATCGTCATAATATTCAATCCCGTTATTTATGCGGTCAATGATTTGCGAATTAGTATTCAAATCACAATCGACTTTAATATTCCCCTCTTGCACGGCTCGGCGGATTGCCCATTCCATTTGAGTGAGTGCCGAAAGCCCCGCCGACTCAATGCAGAAGTTGTCAGTTTCGGGCAAATTTTCAGTCCCCGCAAGAGAAATGAGTCTTTGTATGTTTTTAACACTGTCAAAATCTTCTGGCAAACCGTTTTTGATTACATCGTAAAGACAAATACTCATAACGGGTGGCCAGTCACGAATGAGCGAATGTGTGCCGTCAATATCGTGAAAAGCATATTTGATTGTATGATTTTCGCCAATTCTTAACACAACTCCACCTCATTTTGCTCTTTGCATTTGTTAACACATTCCGCCGTTGACGGCTAAATCTTGACCCGTAATAAAATCCGCATCAGATGACACTAAAAATGCCACCGCACCTGCAACATCTTCGGGTGTACCGATTCGGTTAAGGGGTGTTTCATTCTTCAATTCATTCATCGTTTCCTCGTCAAAATGAGAGGTCATATCGGTGAGAATTACCCCCGGTGAAACAGAATTCACGGTTATTCCCGAAAGACCCACCTCTTTTGCAAGAGCTTTAGTCATACCAATAAGCCCCGCCTTTGCCGAGGAATAATGCACCTCACAAGAGCCACCGATTTCACCCCAAATTGAAGAAATATTGATAATTTTTCCTGCTTTGCGGTTAATCATATATTTAAGTACAGCACGGGAGCAATAAAACGCACCGCTCAAATTGGTTTCAAGCATTTTGTGCCACATCTCATCGGTAATATCAGTAAAAAGTGACTGCTCGGCAATACCTGCATTATTTACAAGCACCGAGATTTCACCGAAAGTCTTTTCTATATCGGCAAAAGTATTATTCACCGCCACACTGTCAGTTATATCCAATTTATATGCACGACAATTTTCCCCCAGCTCAGAGCAGAGAATATTTGCTTCTTTTTCAGAATTATTATAACAAAGTGCAACCTTATAACCGTCACGCACCAATCTTTTAACAATGGCAGCACCAATACCTTTTGCACCACCGGTAACAATTGCAGTTTTCATAAACCTACCTCCGCAATATTTCTGTGAATATTCTATCATATATAAAATTAAAATGCACTAAAAACACTTGAAAAAGTTTAATTTGTGGAATATAATATTTTTTGCAATTAAATATGCTTGTGTAGCACAGTTGGTAGTGCAGCTCATTCGTAATGAGCAGGTCGCAGGTTCGAGTCCCGTCACAAGCTCCAAGAAAAGAAAAATCGCTTTTGCGGTTTTTCTTTTTTTACAAGGGACTCGAACCTGTGAAGGTCTGAGCGTTAAGAAAACAGTTCAGGAACTGTTTTTAGCGAAGAGCGTGAGGCGGGTACCGAATTTCGCAAGAAATTGGGTCGCCGAGCGGATAGTATGCACGGCGAAGCCGTAGCAGACGTTCGAGTCCCGTCACAAGCTCCAAAAAAGAGAAACCACTTCTTGCGGTTTCTCTTTTTCTAATAATAACGGCGGGAGCTAAGCCCCCGCCCTACATTTTTATTCTGCTTTCTGTGCTTCTGCCTCGTGTTTTTCACGAAGTGCTGCATAAATTGGTTCCATCTTTTCTTTTGTAAGAGGATAACCGAATCTGAAAATAAGCCATACACTTGTATAAACAATCGCAGGAATAATTGTACAGATGAACATAATTTTGTTACTTGTGTTGTTTTCTGCAATAAAGCCATTACCCGCTGTAAGGCTGTCATATTTTGCCCATTGAAGAAGGAAAAGACCGCCTGCGTCAGCAATCGCCTGACCGAACTGACGACCGAATGTATAAGCAGAATAAACTGCACTTTCGTTACGGATACCTGTTTTGTATTCTTGATAATCGATAACGTCCATAACAACTGCCCAACAAGTAAGGCTGACGAAGGTGTAACCAAAACCGATAAGAAGAAGACAAAGCATATAAAGCCAAGCAGGATAGATGCCCTGTGTTGGGTTAATCCACATAATGAAATCTTGGTTGTTTGCAGTAACGAAAAGGAATACAGATGTTATTGCAGATACAATTGACATTCTTCCGCAAAGCTCTTTTTTACCATATTTAGCAGAGAGTTTTGGTGTGAACAAAATCAATATTACCATCGGAAGATAGTTGCAGATTGTTCCCACAATGCTAAGTCCGGTATTTGTAAAGTAGTTTTTATAAAGATAAGTGTTGAATGAGCCAAACTGTAACTGTCCGCTGATAAGCACACCTGATAACGTGAGCAAAACGAATGGTCTTGACTTGAAAAGTCCTTTATAAACACCCTTCAAATCTACATTTTCGTCATCAACTGCAGGAACACGCTCTTTAACCATTCTATGACCGACAAGGTAAGTGACGATTGAGAAAATGCCCATCAAAAGTGCATAAGTGAACATTCTTGTTCCGTCTGCAACTTCAATTTCTTGGCCTGTTTGCTCGTCAAATCTGCCTGTACCAACATAAATAACCATTGGTGCAATCAAAAGAACAACTGCTCCACCGATACCGCTACCTACTGAACGGGCAGTTGAAAGAATTGTTCTGCCCTTAGGGTCGTCAGTAATAACTGATGCCAATGAGCCGAACGGAATGTTCATTGCGGTGTACATTGTGCAATAAATCAGATACAAAACAATCGCAAGAACAAATAAAAGCATTGGCTTTTCTGCTAATGTCTGATTGTAGAAAATTGAATTCGGGTCATTAAACGGAATAAAACATATAACTGTTGAAATACCAAGCGGCACTGCAACAAGACGCAAATACTGACGATATTTACCGTCTTTGCCCGCTTTTCTCTTTGACACAACCGCACCCCAGAGCGGGTCATTGATTACGTCCCAAAGACGAGTGATAATAAACATATAACCAACAAGTTTTGGGGCAATTCCAATAACGTCGGTCATAAAAATTTTAAGGTAGCTTGTAATATACGTAAGGTTGAACATATTACCCGCTTCGGCAATAGTGTAACCCGCAATATCTTTAAAGCCTATTCGGTTAGGATGATTGTTAACTTCTTTGACTTTCTTTTCTTTAGCCATTAAGAGTAACCCCCTTTGTCATTCTCTGTTTGTAATAATAACATTTTTTAACAGAAAATACAATAGGGAAAAATAAATGGGAAGTGCGAAACGCAAAATGAAGGGTCATTCTGAGGAGTGCAACGACGAAGAATCTCATTTGATTTTATTGAGATTGTTCGCTTCGCTCAGAATGACATAACAATTAAATGTGTTAGATAAATTGGGGGTTGTCGGGTTGTTTTATATGACACCTCATCCACCGCAAGCGGTCCCCCTTCCCCTCAAGGGGAAGGCAAAATCAAGGCTTCCCCTTGAGGGGAAGCTGTCAGCGAAGCTGACTGATGAGGTGGCAAAGAACCCGACAAATTCAAATTTGTTGTTTCAAAAGATAACGGCGGGGTCAAGACCCCGCCCTACCGAATTTTTTTACCTCAACAAATTCAAAAGTATTTTATAATTTACTCCTCATTCAATTTCACTTTAACCACTGCGACGGTTATGTCGTCAGGGTGTGAGATATTTCTGCCCTTTGCAATGGCACACAATTTCTGTGGCAGGTCATAAGAAAATCCGTTTTCTTCAACATATGCTTTTATCTCGTCAATACTGTTATCTGCCGCACCGTCCGACATCATAATAATTAAATCATCGTCTTTTAATCTGCCACGCACCGTGCCAAATTCCGCTTTTCGCAAAATGCCTATGGGCATTGCGGATTTTTTTATTTCGCTGACCTTTCCCTTTCTGTACAAAAGTGAAACTGTCGCTCCCGCTTTATAAATTACTGACTCTCCCGTATAGAGATTGAGTTTCAGTATATCAAGAGTGGCAAGTGATTCGTCACGACTTTTCACAAGCATTGCAGAGTTCACAAGTCGCAAGGCACAAGGGAATGAAAAGCCCGAAATTATCAGTTTTGACAAAAGTGACGAGGTCATAATTCCGTCGATTGCAGCACGACTCCCCGTACCCATTCCGTCACTTAAAACCGCAACAAAATTGCCCTTGCCGTCAAAAAATGAGTCAAAACAATCACCACATATTTCACTATCATTACTGGATAACTGATGATATGTGCACTCTGTGATAAAATTTGTTTTTTCCCAAAACAGCATTATTTTTTCGTTTTCATTTTTTATTATTGCGGGTGGTGAAAATTCTTTTTCTGTCACCTTTTCAATACACTCTACAATTTCTTTTTCACCTGTGCGACAATCCGCCCTTAAGGTCAGACTTATTATAGTGTTAAGACTATCATCTTCGTAACAATTTACAAATGCATGAGCACCAATATCATCAAGGCTGTTCTTTAATGCGGTCGATTTTTGTGCAAGAGGCTTTGTCCCACTCTCAAAATCGAGTAATAAATCATCAAGCATTTCACAAACTGTATCGAACTGGTCCGCAGTAATTTTTCTCATTTCGTTTATTCTCCCCTGTGCACCAAGACGTGCAGAATATGATGAATAATTTTTATTAAAGCTGTCGCAGAGTGACATTATTCTTATGCATCT
>JAZNZJ010000030.1:0-7767 GCA_045594885.1 Candidatus Fimenecus sp.
GCCTAAAAATGATATACTATATCATTTTCTTAACGGCAAAACCCTCTCGGGTTCAAGTCCTATTATTATCTCATTCTAAAAATCAAAAAGGTCACAATAAGTGGCCTTTTGTTTTTTTGGTGCGGACGATGGGACTTGAACCCACAAGGAAGTAATATCCACAGGTGTCTGAGGCCTGCACGTCTGCCAATTCCGTCACATCCGCATATAAAATCGCTTGATAATAATATCATTTTAAGGTGTAAATGTCAAGTGAAGTGATTGTATATTGGGGGTGTCGAGTTGAATGCAAAACGCAAAGTGCAAAGTGCAAAGTGTTGTAACTGCGTTGTGATTATAAAGTAGGGTCGCCCGTTTTCTTTCCTCCCTCTGACGAGGGAGGTGGATTTTGCGTAGCAAAAGACGGAGGGAGAGATAAAACAATTAACGGCTCGTATCTCTCCCTCATTCTGCTTCGCAGACAGCTCCCTCACGGAGGGAGCGGAAAGAGAGTGAGATAAATTTTTGGGGAGGTGTAGGTTTCTTTGTGTCATTCTGAGGGTCGCGAAGAATCTCTGTTTGCTTGAGATTCTTCGTCACTGCGTTCCTCAGAATGACATTACTTGTAGATAGTATTTACCCCGACAAATTCAAATTTGTTAAACTTTTTAAAACAACCCATAAAAAATTCAGGCGGAGTTTTTTACTCCGCCCCAACATTATTTGCTTGTATTACAACTGCAAGAGTTGTTCTCATTATTCTGCGAACACTCTTTTGCATAAGGACAACCAACACATTTTATGCCCTTTTTCTTTGATTTAACCACATATGAAGCCGCTAAAATAATGATAATCGCTAAAACTATAATAACTAAAATATCTTCCATAACTCTTTATCTTGCTTTTACTTTCTGTGATTTTTTTGCCATTTCTTTCTTTGCTTTTTGTTCGCCACGCACACAAAGTACAATGAGAATGCCTACAAACACCGCAACTGCAATAAGTCCGCCAAAGAAACCTGCACCGAATGAACCCGTTGTAATAAGTGTACCAATCTGATACACAAAATAGCCCACAGTGAAACCTGTACCCAACTGAAGTCCAAGACCAGCCAAGAGCCATTTTGCACTCTTCATTTCAGAACGCATAGCACCGATTGCCGCAAAACAAGGTGGTGTGAAAAGGTTAAACATAAGGTAAGCGAGTGCCGCAACCTTGGTAATTGCCATTACCTGACTTACCTCTGCACCTGCACCCTCCATAAGAGCAAGTTCTTCTGTGTCAATTAAATTTTCAAGTCCCACAAAGCAAACCGCCAATGTACCAACAACATTTTCTTTAGCAATAAAGCCTGTAACCGCTGCCGCTGCAAGCTGCCAAGACAATACACCAACCACGGGAACGAGCACATATGCAAACGGTGCTGCAATTGAAGCAAGAATTGATGAATCTGCACTTTCGGCAACTGTGAACTGCCAGTTGAATGTCTGCATAATTTGAACTACTGTATTGCAAAGGAGAATTATTGTTGCAGCTTTCACTACATAAGACCAACCACGTTGACACATTGAAAGGAATGCACGTTTGAGTGAAGGAACTTTGTATTCGGGAAGTTCAATAATAAAGAATGATTTTTTAACCTTATGCCCTGTAATCTTATTGACGAGAAGTGCACCAAAGAATATTATTACAATACCCGCAAAATACATAAGTGGTCCAACCCAAGTTGCATCTTCGAAGAACGCACCTGCAAAAAGTGAAATCACGGGAAGCTTTGCACCACATGGCATAAATGGTGCTAACATTGCAGTTGCTCTGCGTTCACGTTCATTTCGAATTGTGCGACAAGCCATAACACCGGGTATTGCACAGCCCGTACCGATAACGAATGGAATAATTGATTTACCGCTTAATCCTACTCTTTTAAATATCGGGTCAAGAACTACTGATGCACGAGCCATATATCCGCAATCTTCAAGAAGTGCGATAAGAAAATACATTACCATTACGAGCGGTAAGAAACCAATTACCGCAATCGCACCGCCGATTACACCGTCAATGAGGAGTGCTGAAAGTAATGGGCTTGCATTCTCGAAAAATCCTGCAATCCAACCCTGAAAACCTTCAAGTAATGTTACAAGTCCGGGAATTACAGTTCCATTTTCGAATTCATAGCCTTCAGCAATCCACACACCAGGTCCTGCTTGTGAAATCCAAAAAACAAGGAACATTACAACTGCGAAAATAGGAAGTCCGAACCATTTATTTGTAAGAATATCGTCAATTTTATCCTGTGAATTTCTCATTCTTGTAAGAATTCTGCGGGTTTCAACAGTTTTTACTATTCCGTTTACAAACTTATAACGTTTTCTGTCTGCCTGAACAACTGATTTTTTATCATTCAAATTTATTGTACCCTGAACATAGGGCGCATTTTGACCTCTGCCGTAAAGCTTAACCGCAGCGGCAACCACATCGTGAAGTCCCTCTGAAGATGTTGAAACTGTTTCAATTACAGGACAATTAAGAGCCTTGCTGAGTGCGTTAACATCAATTTCGGTCTTTTTTTTCAAATTGATGTCACTTTTATTCAAAGCCACTACCACGGGAATTCCAAGCTCCAAAAGCTGTGTTGTAAAGAAAAGACTACGGCTTAAATTCGTTGCGTCAACAATGTTGATAATAGCATCAGGATTTTCGTTTTTTATATAGTCCCTTGTTACGCTTTCTTCCGATGTAAATGGCGACATTGAATATGCACCCGGAAGGTCAACTGCGATAATATCGTAGTCCCCGTCGTAAATGCTCTTTTTGATTGAACTTTCTTTCTTATCAACTGTAACACCCGCCCAGTTACCGACCTTTTCATTTTTGCCGGTAAGTGCATTATACATTGTGGTTTTACCGCTGTTAGGATTACCCGCTAAAGCAATTCTCATAAATCTTGTCCTCCTGAATTTATATAAACATAATATTTAACTTTTTGTTAGTCTTTGCTAACTATTTTGTAAAAATATTTCAGTTGCCTCTGCCCCACTCTTTTATATAGAGATTGCTTCGGCTAACTGATTATCAATACTATATCTTGAATCCTTGATTGAAACTATGCAACCGCCTTTTTTGTGAGAAATCACAGTTATCGGCTCGCCTGCATAACAGCCCAATGAAAAGAGAAAAGCATCAAGTTCTTCGTCGTCTGTTATAATATCTTTAATTATGTATTCAATTCCCTCTTGTGCATTATTCAAATTCATATTTTCACCTAAATGTTGCATAAAAATTAGCAGAGGCTAACTTTTATGAATAAATTATAGTTAGCCATCGCTAACCATATATATAATACATAATTTATATGAGCTTGTCAAGATGAAAATGCTAAAAAAGGAAAATTTTTCTAATAAATCTAATAACTATTTATTTATAAAATCTTCAATCAGGTCACCTATATGTACTGTTTCAGGATTATGAGTATTCAATTCGTTTACGAATTCATTGACTTCTTCAAAGTTAAAAGAAATATCCAAAAAAATCTGCTCTTCGCCATTATTAGATACCACCGCAATACCAAAGGTAGTGCATAATTGCGATTCAAGTTCAACTTCTCCCTTTATAACTCTGAAAATCATTTGTTACTCCCCTATCCATTGATTTATCATTGAGGAGTATAACACAATTGTGTCATTTTGTCAACATTTTTATGCGTTTTTTTAATATCGTTTTAGAATATAAGGTGTAAAGTTATCTTATAAAAGAATAAAAAGTGAATTACAACAAATAATTATAAAAAACACTTGACAAATATATTATTTAAGTGTATTATTATAAGGCACTCACGGGTGCACTAAGTAAATATCGCGGAGTAGAGCAGTTGGTAGCTCGTCGGGCTCATAACCCGAAGGTCGTTGGTTCAAGTCCTCCCTCCGCAACCAAATCAGATACCACTATTGATACAATTTGTGCCAGTAGTGGTATCGTTGTTTTATATAGCATTTAAGCCATTTACAAGAATTAAGCGTTGCATTTGAGACTTTGTTGTCCCTCTTGCAACGCCTTTTTATTGTCTATTAAGTTGATAACTGAGAAAATCTATCTTACCTATCGTTAAATTACTGATAATCGTTATTTTACTGAAACAGCAAACAGTTTGTGAAAATCTAAAAGTTAAATTTTTGTTATATAAATCATCGGCAAGAAATTGAACAAAATAGTTTATAACTTTAAAACCTGTTCGTGGATTTGCTTAATAACGCCTATAAATGTAGCATCTTCTTTACCTGTAGGGTCAGGCAAATTCCAGTTATCGTCAAAGTCTCTGCCGATGAAAGGACAGCCCACATCACAACCCATTGATATTGCAATGTCAGATGTGGGTATTTTATCATAGGTCTTGCTGTACTGTGTCTGCTCCATATCTATACCGTAAAGTTGTTTCATAAGCCTTACGGCATCCTGATTAATCTGTGGTTTGGTTTCTGTACCAGCCGAATAGAAATCGAACTCATCACCACGCAGATGCTTTCCAAGTGCCTCTGCAATTTGACTGCGACAAGAATTATGTACGCAGATAAAAGCTACTTTCTTTTTCATATCAAACTCCTAACTTATACAGAAGTTTTTCAACATCTGACGCCTTCAACACCTTACCCATAGATACGACCTTTTCGTTTACAACAAGGGCAGGCATACTCATAACACCGTATTCCATAACCTTTGTCATATCTGTTATATACTCAACTTCGATGCTAAGTCCCATATTTTTCACAGCTTCTTTTACATGTTCATACTGCTGATGACAAGATGAACAACCTGCGCCTAATACTTTGATGCAACAGATACCGTCTTTATCTTCTCCGCAGCAATTGTTAGTGATTTCCTCCACTTCACTCACAGAACAACCGCAGTTACAAGCACAGTCAGGAACCTTCTTTTCTTCGTCCTTTTTTTTTCCAAAGTTAAATAATGCCATAATGATACCTCCAAATATTTATACTAATATTAAAATGCTAGCCAAAACATATATAAACCGATGAGCAAAATCGCAGTACCCATCACTATTTTTAAGAACTTTGCGGCGGTCTTGTACCGTTCACTATTATTGATTTTCTGCACGAAGCCTACAGATGTTCCTGCAACCATTACAAGAGCACTGTGACCGATAGAGTAAAACAGCATCAATAGGATACCCCACAACATTTTACCTTCTCCTGCAATAATGGCAAGCAGAGCAATCAAAACGGGTGTTGAGCAGGGTGAAGAGAATATGCCGCCAAGTATTCCTGCAATTAATGCACCTGTAAAACCACGCTTTCGGTTTTTAGACAGCAAATTAGTCGAGGGTATAAAGTCAAATATTTCCCAAGTCTGCAATGCCATAAGTACCATCAGAATACCAAGAATGATGTACCATACAGGCGAAGATGTTCCCATCAGTTTACCTGCGGATGTGGCTATAACTCCAAGCGTTACAAAAGTAACTGCTGTTCCTATTGAGAATACCGCAGAATAGGC
Organism: Candidatus Fimenecus sp.; assembly: GCA_045594885.1. Lineage (GTDB taxonomy): Bacteria > Bacillota > Clostridia > Oscillospirales > Acutalibacteraceae > Fimenecus. The sequence continues at coordinate 5,488 of JAZNZJ010000030.1, forward strand.
AAAAGCTTTTTTCGTATTCTTTTCACCAACACCACCAACATAGCCGACAATCAGCGGAACGCTTGAAAGTGAACAAGGTGTAACCGATGTGAGAAGTCCGGCAAGCAGAGCAAGTAGTGGTGCAAGCCACATATTGTTGCCGATAACTTCAGCTATCTGTGAGAGCCAAGAGTTTATCATTTACTCCACTCCCATCTCTTTTAGTATTGCCCTCATCTGTTCCTCTGTCAGACCACCCTGATGAACGGTAAATGTGTGCTCGCCTGTGGTTTTATCTGAGTACATATCAAACTGAATTTCCTTTGCAAGGGCGTCGCTCGGAACAAAGGGTGTTCCGTCTGCATTAAAAAATACTTGCGTGGGGATAACTTGCACGGGAACATTGGCGGCGGCATCGTAATATTGCCACACATCTACAAATTTAATAAAGGCTTTTCCTTGCATTTCCGCATTCAGCTTTTTCAGTACAGGAGCCATTTGTTTGCAGGGAATACAAGAGTCTGCACCATAGTCTGCGATAACAGGCAGTCCGTATTCAGAAAGTGCTACAAAGTCAATTTGCTCTGTTGCATTAAGGCTGAAATCCGCAGTACCTTGTGAGGTTGGTTGATTTTCTGCAGGCTTTTCCGATATAGTCTTAAATATCCAAATGCCACCGATTACAGCAACGATTAAAAAGGGAACAATTATCTTTACCCATAATGGTGTTTTCTTTTTCATCTTTCATACGTCCTTTCAGATTATTAGCGGTTGAATAAGGTTGAAGAAGTAACCTACGATAATAATTCCTAATGTGCAGAGTGCAACAAAAATGCCGAGCAATTTCGGCTTAACCGCTTTGCGGAGCATAATCATAGACGGTAGCGACAGAGTGGTGACACCCATCATAAAGGAAAGTACAACACCGAGCAATGCTCCTTTTGAAAGCAAGGCTTCGGCAATGGGAATTGTACCGAAAATATCAGCGTACATGGGTACACCTGCAATCGTTGCAAGAATAACACCAAAAGGATTATTGTCACCAAGTGCCTTAACAATAAAATCTTCGGGTATCCAATTATGAATAATAGCACCTATACCTACACCAACCAATACATAAGGGAACACTTTTTTAGCGGTAGAAAGAACTTGTTCGACAGCATATTTCATACGGTCTTTGAAATGCAGTTCTTCTTGCGGAACATCAAGTGTTTTAGCATTTCGGATATATTCTTCCACTTGATTTTCAAGATGGAGTTTCTCAATAAGCGTTCCACCGATAACAGCAATTACAAGTCCTAACACCACATACAACAGTGCAACTTTCCAACCGAAAATACTCATAAGCAACACAAGGCTACCGAGGTCAACCATAGGTGAAGAAATGAGGAATGAAAATGTTACACCAAGGGGTAAGCCTGCACTTGTAAAGCCGATAAACAGCGGAATAGACGAGCAAGAGCAGAATGGCGTTACCGTACCGAGTAAAGCTGCAATAATGTTTGCACCGACACCGTGAAATCTGCCGAGTATCTTCTTTGTTCTTTCTGGCGGAAAGTAACTCTGGATATATGAGATAATCAAAATCAGTACGCCAAGCAGTACCATAATTTTGATTGTATCATAAATAAAGAATTGCACACTTCCACCGATTCTACTTGCGGTATCCAAACCGCAAGCATTCAGAATAGTTTCAATCAGCCGATTAAGCCAACTCATACCAAGGATTTCATTCTGAAATAAATCCCACGTAGTTTTTAATGCTTCCATAAAGAAAAGCTCCTTTCATAGATAAATACATTCAAATATATCTATATATAGTTTTTAAAGGAAGTCGTGCGGAAAAGTTCTGACCCTTTACTTTTCACAACACGACCTTTTTTCGCATCCGCAGTTTACAGATGTGAGTTCCTTTAAGCAATTTGCCGCAACCTTTGCTCCCTCTGATGAAATGGAGTAGTGCATCCATTTGCCTTCCTTGCGACCAACCACAATGCCTGAATCACAAAGAATTTTCATATGATGAGACAGCGTAGGCTGTGTCACATTGAGTTCTTCTAGCATTTTACAGGCACACTTTTCACCGCTTCGGAGCATCTTCAAAATGCGGATGCGGTTTTCATCGCAAAAGGCTTTGAAAATCAAGGCGGTTTTTCTTTCGTCCACTCCAAACACCTCCCATAGATATTTATCTATATATCATTATATGTGACATATAGATATTTGTCAATAGGTTTTATATAATTATTTAATCTATTTATAACTTTACCCCAACCTCACTACCATTCTTGAAATGAAACA
>JAZNZJ010000031.1:0-2018 GCA_045594885.1 Candidatus Fimenecus sp.
CCTTATAATCCTTGACGAAATCGGTCGTGGCACATCTACCTTTGACGGTATGAGTATTGCTCGTTCTGTTGTTGAGTATATTGCAGACAAAAGACGAATCGGTGCAAAAACTCTTTTTGCAACTCACTATCACGAATTGTCAGAGCTTGAGGGCACAGTTGACGGTGTTAAGAATTATAATATTGTAGTTAAAAAACGTGGTGACGATATTACATTCCTTCGTCGAATTGTCCGTGGCGGTGCTGACGGCTCATACGGTATTGAGGTAGCAAAACTTGCAGGTGTGCCTGAAAATGTAATTAAAAGAGCAAAAACAATCCTCAAAACTCTTGAAGATAATGACTTAATGAAACCTAAAATGGTTAAAGATATTCCCGAAGAAAAAGAGCCCGAAATCCAAATGTCATTTGAATCAAATTCAAGAGAATACATTATGGACAGACTCCGCACAGTGGATATAAACACCCTAACCCCAATCGAGGCAATGGGACTCCTCTACGAACTCATCGACAAAGCGAAGAATTAAGCAAATACCAATTCAAGAATATAGTCACCCTGAACGCAGTGAAGGGTCTATTAAATTGATAAAAGAGATTCTTCACTTCGTTTAGAATGACACAATAAATTGATAGTATTGTAGGGGACGACGACTCGGCGTCCTCGACGACCCGCAAAATACGTAGTGGCAGGCTTCCACACCTGCATTGTAGGGGCGATTTAAGAATCACCTTAAATAAAAAACAAACTATGTAGGGGCGGGTCGACCTGCCCGCCCACACAAAATCGTGAAAATTACAAGTTATATATAGAGAATATATTGTTTGAAAGGGGTATTGGTATGAAAATAAATATTGATACTAATAAAGGAAAAGAAACTTTGTCAAAAGTATTGCAAAAAACTTCTGACGCAGGTAAAAAAGCAGTTAGTGATATTCAACAGGGTGCAAAGGAATTGTCAGAAAAAGCAAAGAATGATAGTTATTTGCGCAGATTAAAAAAGTATAATCCGTTATTTCCTGAAATATATCAAAGTGAAACTTTCAATATTCCTAATATGATTATGATACGTGATGATGCAGAAAGACGCGGGATTGATGTTTGCGAAGGTGCGATTGGTTGGCTTGATAGTGCAAACGGAATGGAAGTTATGTGTCTTTATGATGAAGCGGTTAAAATGAGTGGTATTCAATTTATACCAACGGTTACTTGTGATGCGATTTATTATGTCGATAGTTTTGACCGCAATCGATTTATAAGAACAGATTGCATTTTTAGTAAGGCTCACGAGGAAAGGTTAGCAGAATTGAAAAATATTGCTTATTCTTTGGGTGCTAAAACTTGCTCAATAGAAATAAGTGAAGCCAATTTTGAGGTTAGTTTAAGTAATAAAAAAGCAAATCTAATTGGAAATATTAAAAACACAAACATTTCAACAAACGAAAAGTTTGAACAAAGTTTATCTCACGAAAACAGTAGTCAAAGAAGTGGGAAAATTGTTGTAGAATTTGAGGGCAGCGATAATCCTAAACGTCCCAAACTTAAATGGTTTGAGCACGATGACAATATTAAAAAATTAATAGAAATGCGATGCAAAAATACTAACGCAATCAAATCTGAAACATTAGAGTTGTCAGGTGCATCTTCTGCAACAATGTCGCAGAAAACTGCTTATGCTATTGATGGGGCAATAAGTAAAATGGGTGTTAAAGGTGCATCAGATATGGAAAAGCACGCAAAAAGCGAACATCAAAGCAAATTGATTTTTAATATTGAATTCTAATTTAAGTACGAGCGAATTGTAAATCGCTATACAATAACGGCGGGACAAGCCCCCCGCCAACGTTAACAAAAGGTGGTGCTGACCAATGGCAAAAATAAATAAACTCCCAAAACATATGGCTGATTTAATTGCAGCGGGTGAGGTGGTTGAAAGACCTGCATCCGTTGTAAAAGAACTTATGGAAAATGCCGTTGATGCCGGTGCTACCTCCATAACAGTTGAAATTCAGCACGGCGGA
>JAZNZJ010000032.1:0-2208 GCA_045594885.1 Candidatus Fimenecus sp.
GCAAAGGATAAGAGAATTTATCTTAATGCAGAGCAAGTAGCAGGCTTTACATATGCAGACGGCACACCACTTGTAGCAGGATATTATAACTTTGATGCAGATGGCAAAATGGTTGTTCTCAATGGTCCTGTTGGTGAGTATTTCTATAAGAATAATGCCCGAGTAAGAGCATATAACCTTGTAGAATATGAAGGCAATTTCTACTACACAAGTGACGGTCACAAACTCGCAAAGGATAAGAGAGTTTATTTGACCGCAGAGCAAGTTGCAGGTTTCACTTATGCAGACGGCACACCACTTGTAGCAGGATATTACAACTTTGATGCAGACGGTAAAATGGTTCTGTAATGAATACACAATAACTTAATATTAAATTTTAGGGCGGAGTAAAAAACTCCGCCTGATTTTTTATGGGTTGTTTAAAAATCTGAATTTTGTCTAACTGTTTTTACACCTCATCAGTCAGCTTCGCTGACAGCTTCTCCTCAAGGAGAAGCCTTGATTTTGCCTTCCCCTTGAGGGGAAGGGGGACCGCTTGCGGTGGATGAGGTGTCATATAAAACAATTCTACAATCCCAACTTATCTAATTTTTTTCAGTTCCTCTTTGAGGGAGTAATACAAACAACAATAAACTCCCGCAGCCGTTTTTGACAAAAAGATAACTCCCCTGACAAGGGGAGCTGTTATTTATTCTTCTATTTCTTCTTCTTTTTCGGGTGAGGTTTCTTCCGCCTCAATTGTTTCTTCTGTGGTCGCAACCACTTCGTCAATCGACTCCACAACTGCGGGTTGAGTCATTTGCTCCTGATGTTTTTCTGCTTTTTCATTGAGCCAGTCGATAATATCCGCATAAACCTCATCACGATTGATTTCGTTGAGTATTTCGTGACGGGCATTTTCATAAAGCTTCATAGTCACATTTTTATGCCCCGTCTTTTTAAGCATTTTGTAAACCTCATTGACACCTTTGCCGTAATCACCAACGGGGTCCATTGAGCCTGAAAGCAAAAGTATTGGCATACTTAGTGGTACCGAATTGTACCATCTGCGTGATGAAATTTGACGAAGCATTGTGAAAAGTGCTTTCAATCCGCTAACGGTATAAGTGTATCCGCAAAGCTCGTCCGCCATATATTTGTCAATTTCAGCTTCATCACGTGAGCCCCAGTCATAATCCGTACGTTTTTCGGTCTTGCGGTTGTATGTGCCAAATGCGATTGTATCAAGCATTTCCGAACGATACATTGCACCGTTTTGTTTGATGATTGTGTTGGCAAGTTGAATTCCCACACCAAGCATTGGGTTTTCACCGCTGGTGCCCGTATAAATTACACCGTCAAGGCAATAACCGTATTTTGCGGTGTATTTTCTTGCGATAAGACTTCCCATTCCGTGCCCCAACATAAAAAACGGCAAATTAGGATATTCGCTTTTAATAATATCTGTGAGCGATTTTAAGTCTTCAACGAAATGCTCTTCGCCGTCGGTTTCGCCAAAAAAACCAAGCATATCACGGTCAGTTATTGATGAGCCGTGACCAATATGGTCACTGATAAATACCGCATACCCCGCCTTGCAAAGTTCAAGAGCGAAGCGGGCATAGCGGTTTGAGTATTCCGCCATACCGTGAGAAATCTGCACAATGCCTTTAATTGAGCCGTAATCAATAGGTGCAGCACTTTGTGCATAGATATCACACAATCCTGAATGAGATGGAAATGAGTATTCTTTAGTCAAAAATTCCAAACAAATCACCTTTAAAAGATTTTTATAAAATCGATTTTGACTATTTTACCACATTAAAATGAATTTTTCTATAAGCATAGGATAATTTAGGCATTGTTTACAAAGTGAAAACTGTTTTGTTGGGCATAAGGCACAAAATGAAAGTGTTGAATTTTTATAAAAATTGTGTTACAATGTATGAGCATTCGGGGGCGTAGCTCAGTTGGGAGAGCGCTTGAATGGCATTCAAGAGGTCACCGGTTCGATCCCGGTTATCTCCACCAAAACAAAGGACCGATGCAGTGCATCGGTTTTTGTTTTGTCGAAACATGAAAGTGACCAAACCGCCTGCCGCGGCATGCGGCATATGCTTTGCGCACGGAGAACGTACGGTTTACGGAATCTATCGGCGCAAAGCGCGGCTTTGATCACGCGTATCTTCATCACAGCACAAAACTGTCGCCCGCGGGCGACGGGTTTTG
>JAZNZJ010000033.1:0-102284 GCA_045594885.1 Candidatus Fimenecus sp.
AATGTCAAGATAGAAATTGTTACTACCCGTGCGACGTGACTCAAGAATTATTGACTTTGAAACAACGTCACGGGGTGCGAGTTCTAGTCTTTCATCATAACGATGCATAAATCTTTCTTTATTGCAATTGAGAAGATATGCGCCCTCACCACGCACTGCTTCACTGATTAAGAATTGCTCATTATCGTCAGAATTGAAAGCAGTGGGATGAAATTGAACAAAGCTTAAATCTTTAATCCGAGCCCCTAACTCATAAGCAAGACGAATTCCATCGCCCGTTGCAACCTTGGGGTTAGTTGTATATTTATAAACTCTGCCTATACCACCCGTTGCCAATGCACAATAACTTGCGAAAACTTCGTCCTGACCGTCGGCTGTGAGGTAATGAGCGCAAATACCGCTTTTCACACGTTCAAGTTTGAATACTGGCGAATTTTCAAGAATTGTAATATTATTCCTTGTTTGTGCTTCTTTTACCATTGCACGTACCATTTCAGCACCTGTGGTATCTTTATGATGCACAATTCTTCGCCTACTGTGGCCACCCTCAAGGGTCATATTGAGTTCGCCGTCTTCTTTTTTATCAAACTCAACACCGTACTCGATTATTTTATATATTTCTGCAGGACCTTCGTGTACAAGAGTTGTAACTGCGTCAATATCGTTTGCGTGTTTACCTGCAATCATTGTATCGTTAATGTGCAAATCATAACTGTCATTCTCTAAATCAAGAACTGCCGCAACACCACCCTGTGCCAATGACGAGTTAGAGTCTGTATTGCTCTTTTTTGCAAGTATAATGATGTTGAGATTTGACGGTAATGAAAGTGCAGTATTAAGACCTGCAACACCGCAACCAATTATGAGAACATCACATTTTTTTGACATTTCGCCTCATATCCTTTCGTAAAACAAAAAGGTTTTGAAAATACATAGTTATACAGATATTATAATAACACACAATTTGCAAAAATAATAGATATTTTTTCATATTTTCTGCGGGAAAATAAAAGAAAACCCCGACGAGTGTCGGGGCAAAATATTATTTCTGTCAGTCAATCAATTTTCGTGCGGCGAAAAATGCGGATACGCAAATAATCATACCTAGAATAAAAGCAATAAGAGATATTATTTGTAAATCAAAAATTGCAGCAGCCACACCAATTGCAATTATTCCTAAACCGATAAGAGATAATAAAACATAAGATAAAATCATTTTAATTTCTTGCATAGAATCACCTCTTTGAAATCTGACAATAAATGCTGTAACATTAAGTTTTATATTGATGACTGTATATTGTAATTCTAATATAGCCTTTTGGCTTTTATTTGTCAATGATTTTTGCGGGTCGTCACCCCCTACGATATTATAGCAAAAACGAGCAATTCGTAAGCTGTCTTGTTAAGTGAGCGGAAAGAGTTAGATAAATTGGGGGTTGTAGGTTTCTTTGTGTCATTCTGAGGGTCGCGAAGAATCTCTGTTTGGTTGAGATTCTTCGTCACTGCGTTCCTCAGAATGACATTACTTGTAGATAGTATTTACCCCGATAAATTCAAATTTATCACAACAAAACAAAAGTGATGCGAATTGCCATCTACGAAATAATATCTTGACAGTATTTGTGGCTTGTGATATACTTTTTTTGTAAATATTTGATATTATTCAGATAGGAGATATTACTATGGAAAGAATCAAGACAATTGAAACAAGAGACCTTAAAGAAAGCGCAGTTAAGGGCGGTTGTGGCGAATGCCAGACATCTTGCCAGTCAGCTTGTAAGACATCTTGCGGTGTTGCTAATCAGCAGTGCGAAAACGTTGAAAGCAAATAATTGAAAAATTTATTACTTAAAGCAGGTAATGCGTTTGTATTACCTGTTTTTTGTTGAGAAGGAAAAAATATGGTACATCAATACAAATTAAACGGATATAATATTGTGCTTGATACCTGCTCGGGTTCTGTGCACGTGGTTGATGAGGTTGCATATGATATTATTGCTATGTACAAAGAAAAATCACCCGAAGAAATCACAGAATATATCCTTAATACATATAAAGACGAAAACTTAAGTGAAAACGATGTTCTTGAATGCATAGAAGATGTTAAAAGTCTTGAAAATGCAGGTAAACTTTATACCCCTGACACATATGAGGGAATGGCTTTTGACTTTAAGAACAGAAATACGGTAATTAAAGCACTTTGTCTTCACGTGGCTCATACTTGCAACTTGAACTGTGAATACTGCTTTGCGAGTCAGGGCAAATATCACGGTGAGCGTGCTTTGATGAGCTTTGAAGTTGGTAAACGTGCACTTGATTTTCTTATTGAAAATTCGGGCACTCGCCGTAATCTTGAAGTTGACTTTTTCGGCGGTGAGCCTTTAATGAATTGGGACGTTGTAAAAGAATTAGTAGCTTATGCACGTGTTCAAGAGAAAATTCATAACAAGAATTTCCGCTTTACTCTTACCACATACGGAATACTCATAGATGATGATGTTATTGATTTCTGCAATAAAGAAATGAGTAATGTGGTTTTAAGTCTTGACGGACGTAAAGAAGTTCACGACAGACTCCGTAAGGATTATCAAGGTCGTGGCAGTTATGATATTATTGTTCCTAAATTTCAAGAATTTGTAAGACGTCGTGAGGGGAAAAGTTATTATATGCGTGGTACTTTTACTCACAATAATGTAGATTTTACAAACGATATTTTCCATATGGCAGATTTAGGATTTACCGAGCTTAGTATGGAGCCCGTTGTGTGCTCACCCGATGATGCGAGTGCATTGACTGAAAGCGATTTACCAATTCTTTTTGAGCAGTATGAAATTCTTGCAAAGGAAATGATTAAACGCAAAAAAGCGGGTAATGGTTTTACTTTCTATCACTATATGCTTGACCTCACACACGGGCCTTGCATTTATAAGCGAATTTCGGGTTGCGGTTCAGGTACTGAGTATATGGCAGTTACCCCAACCGGTGAACTTTACCCTTGCCATCAATTTGTTGGCGATACTAAATATTTACTTGGTAACATTTGGGACGGAGTTACAAATAAAGATATTCAAAATGAATTTAAGCTTTGTAACGCCTATGCCCGTAAAGAATGCGATGACTGTTGGGCAAAGCTTTATTGCTCGGGCGGTTGTGCGGCTAACTCATATCACGCATCAGGAAAAATCACGGGTATTTACGAATACGGCTGTGAGCTCTTTAAAAAGAGAATTGAATGTGCAGTTATGATTCAGGTTGCAGAAAACTACGATAAATAAGGAATAAAAACTAATGGACACACCAATTTTTGACTTTGTGCAGAATTACATTAAAAGTAATACTGCCCGACTGCATATGCCGGGTCATAAGGGTGTGTCTTTTTTAGGCTGTGAATGTGCTGACATTACTGAAATAAAGGGTGCTGACGAGTTATATGCACCAAGCGGAATAATCAGAAAGAGTGAAGAAAATGCCACTCGCATTTTTGGTACTGCAAAGACAGTTTATTCTGCGGGTGGGTCAAGTCAAAGTATAAATGCAATGCTTTATCTTGCCTATTTACATGCAGATAAATCTCAAAGACCTTTTGTATTAGCAGGGCGAAATGCTCACAAAGCATTTATTTATGCTCTTGCTAAATTAGATGCTGATGTACAATGGCTTTACCCTGAACATACACAAAGCTTGTGCAGTTCAATGGTTACTGCTGAAAGATTACGAAATGCACTTGAAAATCTTGAAATAAAGCCTTTTGCAGTATATATTACAAGTCCCGATTATCTTGGTAAGGTTGCGAATATTACTGAACTTTCAAAAGTTTGCAAAGAATATGACATTCCCCTGTTGGTTGACAATGCACACGGCAGTTATTTGAAATTTTGCCCAAAAGATATGCACCCCATAAGCCTTGGGGCAGATATGTGTTGCGACTCGGCACACAAGACATTGCCCGTACTCACGGGTGGTGGATATTTGCATATAGCAAAAAGTGATAAATATGGATTTTCACAAAACGCAGTAAATGCAATGGAAATTTTCGGTTCAACAAGTCCATCATATCTCATTTTGCAGTCTCTTGATTTATGCAACAAATACATAGACGAGAGAATTAAAGCAGATATTGAAATATGTGTTCAAAAGTGTAAAAATATATCACGCATTATGGTAGAATGCGGTGTATGGAACACTACAATTCCGCAATTTTATGAGCCATTGAAGATTACTGCGGATTTCACGGAATATGAAGGTAATTTTGCCGAACATTTTAGAAAATACGGCATTGAACCTGAATATGCAGATGACGATTATGTTGTATTTATGATTTCACCGCAAAATACAGATGAAGATTTTGAAAGACTTGAAACAGCCTTCAAAAATCTTGAACTGACTTTAAAGGACGATTATAACGAAGACACAATAAGCTTTGTTTTTGGCGAAAGAGTAATGACAATCCGTGAGGCAATTTTCTGTGAAAGTGAAGAAATTTGCATTGAAAATGCAGTGGGTAGAGTTTGTGCAAGTCCCACCGTGTCGTGCCCCCCTGCTATTCCAATCGCAGTGAGTGGCGAAAAAATAACAGAAAAGCATATTGAGTTATTTAAGAAATATAATATTGATAAAATTTTAGTTGTGAAATAAAAGAAGAGAGTACAAAAAGTACTCTCTTTTTGTTATCTTGTCTTCAAATACTCTTGAAGTATTTCTTCAACATCGTTCTCATCAGGTATATAATCTTCACAAATTTCGTTACATAACCAAGCAAAGTAACAAGTTATTGCTTCAATAAAAGAAATAAGTATTTCTTCTTTTGTACTATGTTCAGTTCTGACCGGAAGTCGAATTTCAGGAACATCATCAATACTTTCAAAAACGGGATAATTATTAAAATCCGACCAATAAAACAGATAACCGACCGTCTTACCTTGACGGTCTTTTAAGTAATGCTTATATTCAAAATCAACCCATAAGGTAATCGGAATATTAAAATTCTTTTCAACCCAAGAAACAAAGTTTTTCAACTCGGTTCTTATTGCTTCAGGTATTTCGTTATCAAATCCAATATCAAAATTACCTGCAATATCCTTTGATGTGTGTATTGTCACTTGTTTTGCTTTATACCAAATATTGTTTGAAATCATAGCATTCACCTTTAAAATAAGAATAACATTTATGATTATAAAAGTCAAATTTGGTTAGAAAAGTGTTAGAAAAACACGAAAATAGATAAAAGAAAAAACCTCAATACATAACGAAAACCGCTATATATCAAGGTTTTAACTTGGCACGCCGGAAGGGATTCGAACCCCCGACCTTTTGGTTCGTAGCTGCGACGATACCATTAAAAGACACCTTTCAAGGCAATTCTACTCTAATGCTCCCAATAATTCAAGCACATTTTTCAAATAATTCTAATATTTCCACCGGATTTTCACCTCAAGTGGTCTATAAGTGGTCATCATTCACTAATAATATTTTTTACAAAGCCTTATTTCTGTGAAAGTATTACTTAAAACTCTTTAAAAAGAAATTTTTCACAAATCATAAAAGCATAATTAAATCTTTGTAAATTAAGAACATTAAAGCCGCAAAAATATTTTGAAACATTTATTGGTTGAATTCTATTTTGCAAATATCTATTGATAAAAATTGTAATTTAGTGTCACAAAAATAAGTATTAAATCGATATATAAATATGGTTAAGTATTTTTATGTTTATAATCAATAAGATAAAAAATATAGGGAGTTAGTTATATGGATGAATTTAATGGTCTTATTCAATTAGTTCAAAATGCACTACCTATGGCAGAGTCATGTATTCCTGCAATAACAGGTGGTTTTGTTACAGCAATGTTTTTGAGAGGAAACACACGCAGGCAAGAATTTGAAAAAATAAAAATTGGAAAAATAAATGAAGCCATTGATGACTTAGTTGATAGCAGAGAATTAACATTAACCGAACTTGTAAAATGTCGTAATCTTATTAAAATTGCTAAACTTGCAGACGAAGAATACTCTAAAGGTAATAGAAAAAAACAACCAGATAATGCACCATATGATTTTGATTGGTTTTTACGATTTTTTGAATCAGCGGGCAATATAAGTAATGAAGATATGCAAAAACTGTGGGCGAAAATACTTTGCGGCGAATATGAACACCGAGGAAGATTTTCTCTAAGAACATTGGATTTATTAAAAAACATGAGTAAAGATGAAGCAAAATTATTAGAATACTGTTCAAAAATGCGAATTGCTTCACCATACAACGAAATTTTCCTATTAAATTCAGAAGAGACCTTTTCACAGAATGAGTTTGATGAAGAACTAACCGATTATGTAGTTGATAACGATAGTGATTGGATTCAAATTCTATCATTATCATACAAAATTAGTCATGACAAAATTTCTATTTTAGAACAAAGCGGAATATTGTCTTCAATACTAGTTACTAGTACCTTTTTTGTTGGGAAAGATGTTGTAAGATTATTTAATGATGTAGCAGTTATTGAAATGAAATTAAATGAAGAATGTAAATACGATAGTATTCAATTTGAAATGAAGGGATTTCGGTTTACTAGTACGGCAATGCAACTCTTCTCCATTTTAGATGAGAAGCCTATGCTTAAATACATTCTTGATGTTGCTCGACTTATTGAGCACAATAATCCAGATTTAGTTGTAAAGGTATATGAAATCACTAATATTGATGAAGACGATGTTTTTTATTATAATGATGAAATGGATATTCTTCATGATGTAAAATATGAAAATTATACAGAACTTCCCGATTTATCAAAATTAGATGAAGACTTTAAAAACAACAACACTTGCTCTTGGGAATAATCAGCAAGGTGTATTATTCGAAAGGATTGTTAATTTATGAATATGAAAAATGATACTCCAAACAATGAAAACTGTATATTAAACATCGAAAATAAATTACAGGAACTATGCATGAAAAATAGTGAATATGCAGAGCTTTGGTCTACATGGAACTTGAACAAACAAACATTAGACCCAATACTAAATACCATTATTAAAGATTACCCTCACTATAGTTTTCACGATAGTTCACATTCAGAAAGTATACTTTTAAACATCGAGAGATTGTTGGGAAACAACATAAATAAGTTGTCACCAACAGATTTATGGTTACTATTACATGTGGCATATTTGCACGACTTTGGCATGGTTATTCTTGATACCAAAATCTATGAAATTTGGAGAAGTAAAGATTTTCAAAATTTCATCAAAGAACAGTGTAATGGTATCGAAGAAGATGTTAAAAATGCTGCTAATCTAATTGTCGAGTCAGGAAAAGAAAAAAATGATTATGATGTAACATGGCCATTAGATATTAAAAAAGCTACTACTGTATTGCTTTCTTCGTATTGTAGAAACCAGCATGCAGAATTTTCACAAAATTATATATTAGATACAAAAAATGTATGGGGTATTGACCTAGGACATAATGGATTGGTAAAAAACAGATTAATATCACTCATAAGCGACATTAGTGTTATACATACAAAACAATTTGAAGACATATTATCTCTTCACAAAGAATCTAATGGGTTTAAAAACGATTATATGCATCCGAGGTTTGTAGCTGCACTGTTACGCCTTGGAGATGTATTAGATTTAGACAATGGTAGATTTAATTCTTATGGGGATAAAATTTTTGGTGACTTGCCAACAAGTTCAAAAAGACATTTTGAAAAACATGAAGCAACAAAACACGTACTTATAAACAATGAGCTAATTGAAGTTGAAGCAGACTGTCAAACAGATGATGTGTACAGAGAAACACGAAAATGGTTTGATTCATTAAAGCGTGAAGTGGAAAATCTTAATTTATCGTGGAATGATATTGCACCATCCGAATTTGGCCGTCCTCCTAAATTATCTATGTGTAAAATAACACGAAATGGCTCTGAAGATTTAAATGAACTAGCAAATTTAAGATTTAGTATATCTCAAAGCAAAGCTTTTGAAATAATTGAAGGTTCTTCTATATACAAAGATAAATTTTCTTGTTTAAGAGAAATTATTCAAAATGCAGAAGATGCTTCAAAAATACAATTGTGGAGAGATATAAAAAGTGGTATTTATTTTTGCCATAATGGGATTGACGAAGAAAAAGTAAAGTCTGGAGAATTATTACCACATGATATTCCATCATGGATATATAAAATATATTCGATAGAAGTTGATGTAAGTCGAAATGAAAGTAACAATGCCATAGTTACTATTAAGGATCATGGCACAGGAATTTCTACACACACACTTAAAGCAATTTGTAGTGTTGGACAAAGTTATTTGTCTAAAAAAGAAAGAAAACAAGAAATAGAACAAATGCCAGTATGGTTAAGGCCAACTGCAAATTTTGGCGTTGGTTTACAATCATGTTTTATGGTTACAGACAGATTTTCTATTATAACGAAATCCAATAATGATGATTCCCTTGATATAACATTTGAATCTGGAAAAGGGAACGGATATGTTAACGTTAATTCTGCTATGAATTATAATACAAGAGGCAGTACAGTGAAAATCGAATTTAAAAATGATACAGATTTTTCATATGATTTATTTGGGTTTACTGCAAAAAACTTGTCAAGTATTGATCCATTTGAAAGCAATTGCGTTGTTATATATAAGATAATAGAATCTATATTTAATGAATGTAATAGAAGTTTTTTTAATATTCATGTTACATCTCAGGAAATAAATTTTAATGACACAATTAAATCTCTTTTTGTTACAGATAATGATGGGAAAGTTTTGTATGACTATAGAGATGGGTTTTTATACCGTATGATTGATGATTCTAAAACATGTGAAATGTGGTATAAGAATACCATTTATAAAATAGGTTTTACCAAACCTGGACATAATTCTTTAAGTATTCGGTTCAAAGGAAAGACCGTAAATGAACCTAAACATATTAATTACATGAAAAATATAGGATTGAAAATATCTATTGATATTTATGGAAGGAATACAAAGCAAACATTATCACTCAATAGAGAGGAGTTAAAAATAAATGCGGCTTTAGAAATTTATGAAGATTTATACGAAGCAATAAAACTATATTTAGATTTGCTATATGAAAATCAACAACTAATTAAAGAAGATTTCAAAGTTCTTGATTCTTATTTTCTTTCTTCATGGATTTATGAAAAGAAATTTCCAAAAGATTTAAAAATCAATTTATCAAAAGATAAAACTATTTGTTTATTAAAATATGATTCCACAGACAAAAAGTATAAACCTGAAAAATGTTCTTTATTCGATTTAGCGGATTCATACCCTTCACTTTCATATTTGAATTGTGAAATAAATGACAATGATACATTTTCTAATTATTCAATGACAACAACGCAAATTATCAATTTTTTGAAAAAGAGCAACATTGAACATAATAAGTACAAATATATTATAACTGACCGAGTATTGAAAAAGTATTTGGAGTTTGCCTATTGTGATTTTACGTACTTATCAGATAATAATAAAGAGTTGTATCTATATACGGTAAACTTAACTGATAAATTATATTCTCCAGATAAAAACACAAGAAAGCAATTGATAAAAAAATTAACTTCTAATGTTTCCAAAAGAATTCAAAGTCTTTCAGATTTTACCATGCGCAGAGCAATTGTTGCATTTAAAGATTATGAAAATATTGCGACAAAATTAAAAGATTTAAAATTTATTGGTCTCGAAATGACTTCAAAATGGTACATAATATCTCCAATATCTTTAACTGATAAAGAGAAACTTGATGAGTTGTCAAAAGAAGCTTTTGTTGATTATATTATTAGCAAAGATATATTTAACAACATAGTAGAGCATGTATTAGAAAATTCAAAAATCAAAAACAATTCTAAAAAAAATATTGTAGACTGTTATAAAAAACTTATTGCTGAATATTATGAAACAATGAAAACAAGTAGCTAAAAAATTTATATTAATTTTTGAACAAATCGTTTGATTAACTCTCTTTATTTCTAAAAGAGTTGATGAATATATGATTTAATTAAAACAGTTCTGCAATTGCTTTTAATCATTCAAGAAAGTGAAACTATGACTGAATGGTAAAGGTTAGTCTAAAAAAAGATAATCCTTTCACATGCGAGTTGAAAGGATTATCTTTTATATATTTGTTAAAGTGTTTGCTATATATCGCCGTTTTTCCCTAAAGCATTTTAGAATAAATCACAATAAGTTTTTCATTAACAACTTATAAGCAAACATAGCGCTCGCATATGAACAGTAATTATGATATGTATCGTCTTTATCTTGGTCTGCAAGATCTGACACAGCTTTAATAGAAATATAGTTCAAGTCTCGTCCAGAATTTTGACAAGCAAAATATACTCCATATGTTTCCATATCGATACCTAAAAATTTTCTATATTGTGTCGCAATAACATCGTCAGCAATATCTTTTGTCGCTATTACTGCAGAACCGGATGCAACTGCACCGATTTTTACTTCAGATATCTTTCTGTCATTCTGTTTTTCATTCCACTCTTCGTAAATGTCTTTTATAATATGCGAATTTCGTTCTATATTAGCTTTTAAAATAGGATTTAGTGTGCATTGGTGTGGTTCGGCTAACAAATGCATCTTTCCTGAATTATCTAATTCAATTTTTCCTGAACCATAATCCCATGTTCTCTCTGCTACAATGACATCACCTAAACTTACTTTTCCGGCTCTTCCACCGCAAATGCCAACCATTAATAATGAATCTGGTTCGAAAACATTAATGACTTTTGTGGTCACGTATGAAGCTGCGGACATTCCCATTTCTGGCAGTTTTGTTTTCAAAATTTTATGGGCTTGTCCATTCTCATCCAAAAAACTTCCTAACGAATATATTCCGGGATCATTTTTTATTTCAATATCTACCCAATCTATAGGCAACTGGTTTAATGCATTATATTCATCATCTACAGCAGTAACAATAGCAACATCAACCTTATTTGAATTAATAGGTTTAAAAGTATTAGATAGTTTAATTAAATATTGAATTTTAGAAATAAACTGCTTTTTCCAATTGTCATCAAATGTCCACAAATTTAAAGGAATAAGCTCTTTATCAAAAGCATCCTTAGCTTTGTTATAAGTTTCCTCATTTGATGTAATACCTATTACATATAGCGGTTTAATTATTCCACGGTCATAATTAATACTCTTAATCAACTCCACTCCAGCTAATTTAGAAATTTCAATTGTAGATAAGCTGGTTGGTAACATTATATCTATTAATACCATGTCATATTGATTTTGAGCCATTTTTCTTAAAGCATCTTCTTTTGTACTAACATGCTCATAATTAATTTCAATTTTATTTTCATTAAGATAACTAATTAGTGTTCGAACACGATCCAAACTATCATCTACAAATAATATTCTAATCATGATTTTCCTCCGTAATAAATACTCCTAATTGTTCTCTCCAATCAGAATCTAAATAATATATTATTTCTTTAAAATTTGTATATTTTTTCTGACACTTATCCTTTATTTGTTCTAAAGTGTTCTCACCAGTTCCTTCACCAAATTTAGTATATTGCGTTATTATAACTACAGGTGTATCGATTTTTTTTCTTTTAAGTTCATCTAAAAAAAGAAGACCACCATATGGTTGAAACTTGTCTGAATCAGTACTATCAAACATTGGTAAACTCATATCTAACAGTATTATTTCATATGAATTTTGAACAATTTCGCGTAATGCAGAATTTAGTGAATGTTTTTTCACTATTTTAACATTATTGTTAATCGATTGAACAAATTTTGTGATTTCTCCGTATTTAAGTGCGTCATCTTCTACCAACAATATTGAATTAATCAAAATTAACTACACCAGCCTTTTTTATTTGTATTGTAACACAATAATTATCGCCATCAAAAGATACATTAAAATTAACACCTACGCTTAACACTTCAAATAGAAGGTCTAAAGTTTTAATCAACCCCATTCCACCTTCTTGATGTGTATTTAAGTTAACATACTCTTTCTTCTCAAAGATGTCATTAATTCGTTTGACAGAGGTAGTAACATGTTCTATATTAGCATGTTCAGAAATATTGTTTTTTACACATATTGTAATAAAATCGTTTTCTTCTTTAATGTTACATTCAATATTTAACATACTTAAATCGGTGAATTTCGAATGTACAATTGCATTAGTAAATAATATTTGTAAAACATCATAAAAATGAACAAAAGTTTTACCCAACATTTCAGCATCTGAATTGATGATGCAATTCATATTTACAGATGTAAAATCGTTAAATTGCTGTGCAAGAGTTTTATTTAATACTTTTATAAGTTTATCCCAATCGTAATTATTCATAGGAATAGAGCCTGATAAGAAAAACCAATTTTTAATATTATCAATTTCATTTTGTAAACTAGTTTTACATTTAGATATCTTATCACTAATGTTGGCAGACCCGATATCAGATAAACAATATGATTGAGTTTTTGTTTTTAATTCTTCAAGTTCATTTATGAGAACTCGTTTTAGGTGTTCAAGCACATAATCTCTAATGCATTGTAAATAATTGTTAGTTTTTTGATTTATACATTTTGATATCATATTTATAAAGTCATTAGTGGACGAAATCTCATGAGTCTGTTGATATAAAAATATGTAATTTACATCCTCATAATACATATTGTAGTCAAAAATTGCGTCTGGAATATGATTTTCAATAAAAACTTTAAATGTGAAATTAGTTAGGTTTTCTATATATCGATTTGCGTTTTCGCGGAAATCGTCAACAACTTTTACAATTTTTTCTGAAACATGCCCTTTCGAGATTAATGAGTTGAAAAAGTTATTGTCACCTGTGTACAAATTATTCTCAACTAATACTTTTGTAATAGTATTTTGGAATGTGCCATGACGAATTCTAGTACTTAAATAAGTATCTAGCCCTTTTGCACCAAAGCAAAACTCTTTTGCATATTCGTAAAAAATTTCACTAAGTACAACATCACGAGAATATGCCATTACATTCCATGATTTTGAATCTGTAATGCTTGCAATTACATTATCATAACTCACAATTTCTTTCTTATCAATAGGTGTGCTAAAATACTTATTTACTAAAATGTTGATATTGTCATAAACATTTTTTTCAACAATAGTATAATCCACACTTAATTTTGACGATTCAACAGCCTGTTTTAGATTGCGTACTTCCTGTTCTTTGAGAATGTCAGAAATTTCTTGACTGTATACTTGTTTATTTTTATCATCATTTTGTAATAAATACTTACAAATTTTTATTCTATAGTTTTCTACTTCGTTAGTATTTTCAAACAATAAGTATAATGAAGTTAATGTATCGATATCGCATATTTCTCTTAAAAAATAATATATAATTTTCTTATCTATCGAAGAATTAACTAACTCTAGTGGCTCTGTGATATTGTATTCATCCAACATATTTCTAATGGCTACTTCTTTTAAATCGCGAAGGCTATTTAAAATACAAACTAAAATAGTATCATAGACATTAACTTTGTCTCGAATTTCAACATTATCTCTAACATATTGGCTTATATCATCAATATTGTATTTGTATACCAATGACTCAGCACTTGCCAAATCATGACATAATAATTCTATAGCTTCATCATAGTTGTGATTGTGGATTGCAACATTAAACAACAAATAGTTACAAGTTGACTTGAAAATCATATTATCATTTGAAACAAATAGTGTTTTAATATCTTCGCTATTATTACAATTCTCTAATTGTTTTATGGCCTCAGGAAATATTGGAATTAATTCGCATGATACCATTTTATTATATATTTCATAATCATCTTTAGAAAAACTCTTTTTTATAATATTTTCATCAAAATAATGCGTACCATTGTAAAAATTACAGAAAATGTGCATAGGTATACTAATGTTAAACCATTTTAGTATTCCTGCAATGGTTCTTAATTTGATTATACTTTGTCTAAAATCAGCTAAATTTTCGTTGTAAATAACCTTTCCCATCAACGATATTATTGTCTTAATAAGATTATCATTTTGTGTTAACTCTTCAGATGCAACGGAAAGTTTGCAAGCCATAGCAACTAAATTTAGTTTAGGAAAACTATAATCTTCAATTTGCTTTACTTTATTAACAAAAATGCCTTGTACTTCCTCATAATTACCTTCTGAAAAAGATTCAATGAGTTCCGAAGTGAATGGAGAAACACAAACACCTTCTTGATTATAATTTGCAATAAAATTCAACTCTGAATCTACAATAGAGCTATTTAACAATGTAATGCTTTGCTTTAACAATTTGTTAATGTTGTTGTTCTCCAGTTGCGTATGTAAAACATTTTTTATTAATATAAATATATCGATTATTGAATACGTGCTACTGCTTTTTAAAATGTTATAATAATCTTTTTCGGTAAAGTTAATTACACTACTTAAGTAATATAATACAAAGGGTTTAAAATCATCATCTAACCGCTCGAGATTTTTTTGTAAGTTTTTGTTATAAAGGTCTACTCTGCAATTTATGTCAGTTAGATTTGAAAACAGATATGCAAATGCTTTTGAATTACCAGACAAGCCTAATTGTTCAATGTATTTTTGCGAATCATTTCCCTGATAGTTTATTAACATTACTCTATTTTTTAGAGACCATAATGATACACAAATATTGTCTTCAATGTAGTTTAATTCTTTTTCAGCTTCTTCAAAATTACCGTTCAAAAAGTTAAACTCAAATATTCCTTTATGTTCAATAAAATCATTAATAAAGGTGGAGTTTTTTGATATTATTAACGAATACCAATAAACCGTCTTATATAAGTTGTCAGCAAAGCCAGTTATAGCTTCAGTGGAAATAGCATCATATTTTTTAGGAAAAAGAGATCTTTGAGTTTCCGCAAGATATTTTTTTGTTAATAAAATTTCAGAAACAGTTTCATATTCTTTTCCGTTGCTAGAAGATAAAAAAGCATTGACATTATATGGAATTTTACCTTTACCAAGCATTATATTCAACATTGATTGTTTGCATTTGCTATTCATAATTACACTCCACAAATATTTAGTTGGTTCTATTATACCATATATCTATTAAATCGCAATAAAATAACATTTTGTGACAAAAAACATTAAAATTTTAATGTTTTTTGTCACAAAATGTGTTTTGTTTTCGATTATATAATATAAGATAGCGAAAAACTTGTTTTAGGAGAATTTAATATGGATGATATTTTAAAAAACACCTTTAATAATGAATCAGAAGATTATGATAATAATATAAAATATCTTTTATTAGATTACGATAAAATACTTGATTGTGCTGTAAAACAAATAAAAAAGCGAGAACAAGAACATTTTAAAATTTTAGATTTAGGATGTGGTACCGGAAATTTAACTCAAAAAATACGGAACGCATATCCCAATGCCGATATTTTTGCTATTGACTTTTCTGATGATATG
The DNA here is from genome assembly GCA_045594885.1 of Candidatus Fimenecus sp. Classification (GTDB taxonomy): domain Bacteria; phylum Bacillota; class Clostridia; order Oscillospirales; family Acutalibacteraceae; genus Fimenecus. The sequence goes on from JAZNZJ010000033.1 coordinate 15,486, forward strand.
TTAAATATTGCAAAAAGTAAAAATATTGAGAATGTAAAATATATTAATGCAGATATTTTTTCTTTAGACACAATTCACATCCCTTTCTTTGATGTAATAATTTCTTCCTATGTATTTCATAATTTCCATTCTTTTGAAGAGCATATAAATATGTCCAAGAAAGTGTATAACCATTTAAATGTTAATGGTCAATTTATCATTGCAGACATAATTGATGTTAATGATTCTTATAAAAGAAAGTACTTTAGGGAATCATTAATTAATCTAATGAGAACCCATGGCTTAAATAACGAAGAGATAATTAAATGGCTTGGTGTTTTGGAAATTGAAGATTCACCACTAACAATAGAACAGAACCTTACACTTATGAAATCATCAGGCTTTGAGAACACCAATATAAATATAATTAGTGATTCAGCAATATTTAGTTCACAAAAAAAACTAGATGTTATTCAACTAAAATTAGAATTGCTGTTGTATGGGTTGATTCCTAATAATACAGTCAAAGAATTGTATTTACAACAAAACCCTCAAAAAGTATGGAAGACTGGAAACAACGGAATTTTTCTGGAAATTGATGGGCTGAATGTTTTAGTTGGAATTAATCATAAATCAAACAAGAATTCGCCATATGAATTAATTTCAAAAAATAGTCAATATATGATTTATAAAAATGGAAATCCGCTGAACTTAAATATTCATCCAATTGTTTTTCCAAAGTGGTTTTTCAAAAGTTTATCGACGTTAAATAATAAAAAGTTTTCTGATTTTTTTGTTTACGAAGGAAATGGATATTTACATTTAGCATACAAAGGATGTTCATTTTCCACATCTGAAAAATGTAAATTCTGTTCAACAATAAGAAATCATATTAAAGAAGATAACCGTGTTGAAGATATATGCAAAGCTATTGAAGAAATCTCCCCATATATTACACCTGATATACATTTCTGCCTAGGTGGCGGGACATATTTGCCCTTTGAAAAAAATGTTGATTTTTTTAGTGCAATAATTAAAACCATCAGAAAAAACCTACCTAGCACACCGATTTGGGTAGAATTAATTCCTCCTAAAATAAAAGACATAGATAGATTAATTCAAGATGGTGCAACTGCATTTGGTTTTAACATAGAAATTTGGGATAATGTGAAAAGATGTGAAATATGTCCAGGCAAAAGCCAAATATCAAAAGAACATTATATAGAAGCATGTAAACATGTTATAAAAAAAATGGGAAAAGATCATGTGGGGTCGTGTTTAATTGTTGGATTAGATGATTACGACAATATAAAAGAAGCAATAGATGAATTGACATTTTGGGGCATTGAGCCGTGTATATTACCATACAAAAAATATAATCGTACGGATTCTTCGATCAGCATAAAAGAGGAATATAATTATGATTTTTATTTATTAAGTAAGTACGCTGCAGATATCTCAACTAGGAATGAAATAGTTTTCAATAATAATTATGGTTGTTTAAAATGTAGTTGTTGCACAATTATGCATGATTTTCAAATAAAATAAATTTTATGGAGGTCCATTATGAAAATTGCAGTATTAGAAAAAACAAATTTTAATGAGGCACAAAGAAAAATCTTAACTAATTTAGGTGAAGTGACTTATTATGAGAATTTGACACAAGATGAGGCTAATAGAATTGCTATTAACTATGATGTGGTTATCGTGAATTGGTTGGATCCAACACCATTTTTGTTAGATATGAAACCTGGTTCTTTAGTAGCATTATTATCAACAGGATATGGTTGGATAAGTAATATAAAGGAAGCAAATCAGCAAGGTAAATTAGTTGCAAATATTCCTAATTATAGTACTGAAGCTGTGGCTGAGCACTTATTGGGATTATTATTAGGTACTAGTAAAAATATCTTTCAAACCTTAAATCAAAGTAACAATAATAAAATAGGTTTTGAATTAAAAGATAAAACAATTGGTATTATCGGATTAGGTAATATTGGTGAAAGATTTGCTGAAATTATGAACTTTTTTGGTTCCAATGTTATAACATATAATCGGAACAAAAAAAATAGTGAGTTTGCACAAGACGTATCGTTAGAAGTTTTGCTTAAATCAAGTGATGTAATATGTGTTTCTTGTTCTGTAAATGAAGATTCAATCAATATGATTAATGGTTCAAATATTCAGATGTTGAAAAAGGGTGTTATTATTATTGGGACTACTTGGGGAGTAATTGATGAAAATATTTTACCACAAGCAATTAATAAAAATATAATTTCTTATATTTCTTTTGATGCAGCAATTGAAGGTAATTCTACAATTTTAAATAAACTTGATTTAACTAATAATAATATTTTCCTTACTCCTCATATAGCATATAACACTATTGAATCTGAAAAAAGACAATTAGATATCTGCATTGATAATATATATTCATATTCAAAAGGAAAACCTAAAAATATAGTATTTTAATTATAATAAAATTATTATTTGGGTGGGTAAAGTTCGATGTCAAAAGTTAACAAAAAGTTAGACACTTGGATTGAAAAATGGCTTTTCCCAGGTATAGGATTGGTCGTAGCATTTATTGTTGCTTTCTTCGCAGATTTAATGATTGAAGACCTTGAAAAGCCTCTAAAAATTACATATGTAATAATAGCCGTTGCAATATACTTGATAATTATAGCAGTTTGTGCAGGCATTACTGCAATTTGTAGTGCAAAAACTAAGGATAAAGAAATCGCTAAGTCAGTCGATGGTATTGAAAAAGCATTAGAAACATTTAAAAATACTGGAAATGAATTATCTAATATTAACAAAAGTCTTGAACAACATTCTGAACAAACAAATAAACATATAAAAAAATTGGAAGAGTATAGTAACAAACTTGAAAAAAATGTTGTCAGTCTTGTAAAAACAAACGATTTATTGCAATATATATTAGATGGAAAAAGTGTTATTAATTTAGAAGAGTCTGTAGGCAATACAAATGAAAAAACAGATAATTTAGAGATATATATTCAATCGTCAACATTCATATTGGAACAATCTGATCTAAAAGAAGCAATTATTTGGAATCTACGTAAAGGAGTAACATATAAGTATATGATTCCTTCTAATATGATTTCAAATTATGAAACAATGATTCATCGATGGTATTGTGACTTTTCTATTTTTTTGAGATCAAAAAAAGAATATAATACTTTTATTGAGAAGTATAACTCAGAAGAAAATATAAAGTATAAAGGTTATTGGAGTGAAAGTTATTCTAAACTTGTCAAAAAGGCTGGTGAATATTGGGAAAACCCAAAATCGCCAGAAATATTAGAAAAGTTAAAAGAAGATTGTCAGAAACTATTTCAAAGAAGAATAAAGACTTGTGTTGAAGATCCAAGCATGTTCTATGTAACTGTCGCTTTGTATGAAATTGAAGCTGATGTTTGGGAAGCAATAATTAAATTACCAACACAAAATCCAAAAGAAAAATATTATGCTTTTAAAGTGCCCGAAGGAAAAGAAAAAAACAATTTCATAAATCAATTTAAAGTTCTTTTTCAATTTACTAAAAATTATGAAGAAAACAATCCATCAACTTATGGTGGAAAAATCGAACTAAATTACAAAGAAATTTTTGTTGTTGACAATTAGCTGGATAAGGAAGAGATACAAAATGATTGAATATTTACCATGGTCAAAGAAAGTTTTATTTTCAACTATAGAAAAATATAAAAAAGGATTAATACCCACATTAGATTTAGAATTAACCGCAAAATGCTCTGGAGCATCTTGCATCTATTGTGATTCAAAACCTGATGTTTGTGTAACCGGAATGATTGGCGAAATAAATTTTGATAAAATTAAAAAGGTAGTTTTTGATGCTAAAAATTGTGGTTTAGAATGGGTGTACACATGTGGTTTAGGTGAACCTTTAGAAGATTCAAAATTTTGGAATATGATTCATCTTTTTAAGTCTTTAGGAATTAAACTTTCAATGTTTTCCAACGGGGTATTCATAGAAAACCAATACATAGCACGTGAACTCAAAGAAAATGATGTACATATTGTATTAAAAATGGATACATTTAATGAACAGAATTTTGATATTATTTTAGGGAAAAAAGGAGTTGCAGAAAAAATATATAATGCAGCAGAGATGTTGTTAAATGCAGGATATGCAAAAAATAGTTGTTTAACAGATCTTGCTTTTTCAATTGTACCAACAAGCCTATCGATTGAGGGGATTCCCAAAGTAATTGACTATTGTAAAAAAAATAATATATTTGCATCCATAGGAGAATTGGAACAAGCAGGAGAAGTTATTAATAAAAAACTAAACGATAAATTAGCTATAGCAGATGATTCTATTGATAATCTCAAACAAATTGCTGATGATTATGCTAGCGGTACTTATATGAGACCGATTTGCCCATGCATTTTGAACGGAATACATATTGATAATTTGGGAAATTGCATCGTAGATAAAAAAACAGGATTAAATTGCAAATGGTTCTTGCTTACAAATCCTCAAACCATTATTTTAGGCAATATACATAACGAATCTATTGAAGATTTAAATAAAAAAGTAATAGCATATCGAAAACAATGCTTTACAAATAATCTTGAACAAATAGAAAAAGAATGTAATGTTTCATATGTTTTTGGAGGTTGTGGAGGAAATCCACAAGATATTATGACTTTAGCTAAACAAATGATTTTATGAAAAAGGTAACAATAATTGGAGCTGGTTTAGCTGGTTGCGAAGCTGCTTTGCAATTAGCCAGAAGAGGTTTTGATGTTTTTTTATATGATCAAAAGAATATAATAAATTCTGATTTATATACCCTTGACACATTTGCTGAACTTGTTTGCAACAATTCTTTTGGACCTAGTGCTATAGATTCACCATTAGGTCTGTTGCTACATGAACTCAAAATGCTTGATAGCGAGTTGTTGAAAATTGCAGACGAATGCCGATTAATTGATAACAAGAATTTTGCGGTTGACCGACATGCTTTTTCACAAAAAGTCACCAACAGAATTATAAAACAAGGTATAAAGCTTAGAAATGAAAGAATAGACTTTTTTATAGACGACCATCCTTTAATAATTTCTACTGGACCATTAACTGATGAAAGACTCGCTAGTGAAATATCAATAAAATATGGTGTTTCACAATATAATTTTTCAGATGCAAGTAGTCCAATATTTGATATAAATTCAATCGATTTACGAGATAAAAGAATTAAAAAAAGGACTAATGATTTGTATGAGGTCTATTTAGATTCGGAATGTTTAGAGCGTTTTTATAAAAAACTTTGTTCTTCATTAAATAATAATTATTCAAAAATTATTGATAAAGAAGTGAACTTGAAGCAATGTCAGTCTATAGAATACATTGCTAAAAAAGGAAAACATAGATTAATAGAAGATAAATTAACACAACCAAATATAAATATGCCGGTATTATTACTTCGTCGCGAAAAAGCATTAGAAAATTCATTTTTATTGGTTGGTTGTATGACCACATTACGACAAATCCAGCAAAAAGAGGTTTTCTCTCTTCTTCCAGGTTTTAAAGATTGCCGTTTTATAAAATATGGCCGAATGCATAGGAATACATTTTTCAATTCTCCAGAAATATTAAACTGTTTTTATCAAATAAGAAATACAGACACATATCTTATTGGACAAATATCAGGTATAGATGGTTATGCTCCAGCAATATCTTCTGGCATGGTATCAGCATTTCATATTGCTTCTAATAAAAAAATTACTCCGTTACCACAAAAAACTATGATTGGTGCACTAGCAAGGTATGTATGCAACAATAATATTACCGATTTTCAACCAATGTGTGCTAATTATGCTTTGCTAGAAAAAGATATTGGCATATCAACACCTTATGCAAATTCTAAGAAAGCATTATCAAATTGGTTGAAAGAAAATATGATTAAAATCCAATAAACATAATTGTTTTATTACATAGATGTGTTTCCTTTAATGTAGTTTGTTTGTAGAAAAATTTATAGCAAAAATAGCAACTCGAATGAGTTGCTATTTTTTTGCCCAAAAGGAGTTGATGGTATATATGATTTGATTTAATTAAACTTATAAATTGGAATTAACCCTTCAAGGAGGTGATAAAATGAACGAATGGGAAAGAATGAGCAGACAGGCGGAAACATATAAAAGGCAATATCCTGTTGGAACGAGAGTGTTGCTTTTGCATATGGGTGATGACCCCCGCCCTATCCCACCGAACACAAGAGGAACTGTAAGAACAGTTGACTCACTTGGAACTGTCCATTGCAGTTTTGACAATGGCAGAAATTTAGGTCTTGTGCCTGGCGAAGATTCCTTCCGTAAGCTCACGGAACAGGAACTTGCAGAAGAACAAGGCACAACACAAAATGACGATGACGTGGACGTAGATAATGGTCCAGTCATGGAAATGTAAAAATTGAAGAAAGTATGGAAGTCTCGGATACCTTTATGTAGTCCGATTTTTTTATGCCTTTTTTCAGAAATAACTAATAAAGGAGAGAAACAAAAATGCCAAACCATATTACTAACATAGTTAAATATGAGGGCGATGCCGACAGAATCAAAGAAATGCTTGAGCAGATTAAAGTTGACGAATTCGGTATCGGTACTATTGACTTTAACAAACTCATTCCAATGCCTGAATCACTAAATATTGAAAGTGGTAGCAGGACAGACAGAGGCCTTAAAGCATACAAGGAATTCCTCGAAATTTATACTTTCGGGAGAAAAGTTGAGAATTTAGATTTACTTAATGTCCCTGCTGAAAGTGAAGAAAAATTCCTTGAAATCCGCAAGGATATTGAACGAGGAGATTGGGAATTAGGAAAGAAAGCATTCCAGAATGCTTATCAGTATGGCTACTCAACATGGTATGAGTGGAGTATCAATAACTGGGGTACAAAGTGGAATTCTTATGGCTACAGTGAGGATATATCCTATGCCGAAATGGATGCTCTGTATTTCACAACTGCATGGTCATCACCTCACCCAGTTATTAATAAGCTTGCTGAAATGTTCCCTGATATTAAATTCAGTCATGAATGGGCTGACGAAGATATCGGTAGAAACTGTGGTAGATGGGAATACGAAAATGGCGAAATCACTTCGCAGTACTATCCTGAAAATGATAGAGAATCAATTGAATTTGCGGCAAAAGTTATGGACTATGACCTTGAAGAAATTGGTCTTGTTCTCAATATCGCAGAAAATGATTACATCTCTGTTCACTATGGCAATTATGAACTCGTAGAAGTTCTTGGTATGCCAGCATTGTATACAGATAAAAAGTTAACCGACCACGATGTTCCAAATGGTCTCCATTATTACCATATCCGCACAGATGATTCCGGCGAATACAGTACATTGGAAGAAAATGTAACAGTAAACTTCGGCGGTACTATTGTCATCAATGAAAAACTTGATTTAGGTATTCAGAAGTTCATTGCCTTTGATGAAGACACAAAACCTCATTTTGTTGGTGATGATTCAGTTACTTTCGGTGACTACATTGACGGTGATTACACGATGCCTGAAGATGTTGATGAGGATGAATCTGAAGATGTAGGAGAATTAAGTTTATGAGTATTACAAACATTACAACAGATGCTATTCGTCAAATGAATGAAAAGGAAGGTTTAATTCTTCAGGGTTGCGGTGGAGACCTTCATGAATGGGTTGATGGAATTAATGAGGAATTAACTAAACATGGTATTCTTTTGAACAACACAAAATTTACTGACTGTCAGAGTTTCACTCATAATGACTTGACTTGTCTGTTATTCCCCTTTGATGATGTTGAACTTGATATCGGCAAATTCGCAATTTGGCGATTGAAAACATACAATTCATTTGGTGGCACATGGCTTTCAGATTTCATACCAAACCAGTTAGGCGGTTATGTTGAGAAAAAGCACAAACCTGACTGTCCTCTCATTGGTAAGGATGGTAACATCTTCAATCTTATCGGCATTGCTTCAAAGACACTCCGTGATAACGGAATGGCTGAACAAGCAGTAGAGATGCGTGATAAGGTAAAAGCATCCAGCAGTTATGAAGAAGCTCTTTATGTTATCGGTGAGTATGTGAATATCACATCAGAAGATGAGATGAACGAAGATGCCGATGAAGATTATGAACCACAAATATAATTAAAAGAAAGGAAAGTCATTATGAATATAGTTCAGATTAAGAGAAATGACCCTGCTTATGACAAAGTCATAAAACATCAAAAAGAACCAATTCGCTACATATCCAAAAAGAGATTTAAGAGCCTTGAGTGTGATGAGAAAAACATTCAAGGCTTTTTTTATTTCAAGAAGTCTCGTACTAATCTCGTAATTCAGAGTGAAAACCAGTCTTTCGACTTATTTAAAGAAAGACCTATGTTCTCTGCAGTGAGAGGTTATGTAAAAGGAAATGATGACAACTACTATGGTATTGTCAGACCAAGTTTCTTGCCATTCATCCTTTTAATAGCAATACTTCTCTGCTTGCTTACAATGTTTCATCCAAACGAGCCAACGGTTGATGACGAATCTTGGAATCCAGTAATTGAACAGTTTGTGGACATTGAAGAAACAACAGAAGAAACCGAAAGAAAACAAATAACAATATGTGGATTTACTGAATGGAATGTAAAAGCTGGCGAAACTGAAAAACTTCCAATTTCGCTTAAAAACCCTGACGGTAATCCATGTTATTTCACCTTTATTATCACCTTGGAAAATGGAACTGTGCTTTATGAATCTGACCATGTTCCGCCCGGTAATGAAATCAAAAGAATCACAATCAATGAGTCTTTGGAAAAAGGAACATATACGGCATATGTTTCAATTCTCACAAATGAGCTTGAAACAGGTGCGAAGATGAATTCAGCAGATACAAAAATAACAATCAATGTTATCTAACGGTTATACACAGGCAAGATAACCGAAGATATATATCAAAAATTAAAAGGTAGGTAAAAATTTATGAAAAAAATTATTACAATTATCACACTCGTTATGGCTCTCTGCCTTATGTCCGTAACTGCATTTGCAGGCGAACTTGACCAGACCGCCCCTTCAGGCGACTCAACCGTATATTACAAAATCGGCGAATTCGGTAATCCGAATGACCTCGATGACCCAACGGACGATGAAGTATCAGGTACATACAAGGTAACAATCCCTGACTACATCGAAGCTGTTCCAATGAATAAGACTCCTGTTACACAGAACATTACTGCTAAAGAAGTTCTTATTCCATACAACACAACTCTTTCAATTGACATCACATACAATGACGAACTCAAATTGAGAGAAAATGATGATGTAACAATCGGCTATGGTCTTCAGGTGAATGGTACAGATATTAACACAGGCGATACAATCCTTACAGTTGATGCAGGTAACCCAACAGGTGTTACAACTGTAGCAATCGGTGGTATTCTTACTGAAGCACCAATCTATTCAGGTCTATATGCAAATACTGCAAACTTTGTAGTATCTGTAGCCTAAGTAAATATATAGCTCCTTCTTGCCTTGGGGCTATTAATCTTAATTAAGGAGAAAAGATATGAAAAAAATCATCTCAATGCTTTGCGTTCTGCTCACATTTCTTATGGCATTCCCTTTAACCTCCTTTGCAGCAGAAAGCAAAATAGCAACTTTAGATTACACGGTAGAAAGTAGCTACACAGTTACTCTCCCCGAATATATTGAAGCCAATGCAGACGGACAAGAACTGAAAATATCTAATGCAGTTATTCCATTCGGTTATGAAGTGGATGTTACCGCAGAATTTGATAATCAATTAAAACTCCGCGAAGCAAATGGCGTTACAATTCCTTACACATTGTTTGCTGATGACGAGGAAGTTACTTCCGGTAACAGCATTCTCAAACAGATGGCAGGTGCAAGTGACGATGCGGTAACAACACTTACTGCGAAAACCTCAAGCGATGCAAACTATTCAGGTGTATATACTGCAACAGTAACCTTTAATGTAGATGTTAAAGAAGTTACACAGACATACTATACCGTAGAAGAAATTGATGAAAATCCGTTGCTTTTCGGTATTGGTGCAACAAAGCCTGAATATGTTGTCGCACAGTTTACTGAAGACTATTCATCAGTACTTGTAACGAAAAATGGCGATGATAGTGACGGTAGAATGAAAGGTTTTGAAGCACGACAATCTCCATTCTCTCTTAACAAGGAAATGCTTAAAACGGTGTTTGTCAAAGAAGGCGTAACAACCATTGGTTCATGTGCTTTCTATGAATGTGAAAACACAACACAAATCTCTTTGCCCGATGGAATCACAAAGATTGCTGATAATTCATTCTATAATTGTACAGCCCTTGAAGAAATTTATCTGTCAGATACTATTTTAACAATTGACCGTTTAGCATTTTCAGGTTGTAAAGCTCTTACAGAGGTAATACTTCCGAAAGATTTAACAATTGTGAGTCATCATGCATTCAGCAACTGTACTGCGTTAGAAACGGTTGTACTTGGTAACAAAGTTAAAAAAATTGACAGTCACGCATTTGGTTCGTGTCAATCTCTCAAAACTATCAATTTTCCTAAAGGATTGGAATCCATTGGTGTATGGTCATTTAGATATTGTTATGCGTTAGAACATGTTACATTACCTGAAACTGTAACCAGTCTTGGTTGGTGTGCTTTTGGTCAGTGTAAAAATCTTAAAACAATCAATATTCCCGAAAGTATAACTGTAATTGAAGATTCACTTTTCAGCGATTGTTATTCCCTTGAATCAATTGTTCTCCCGTTAGGTGTGACATCAATCGGTAAGTGGTCTTTCTCACAGTGCAGAAGCATTACAATACTTGAACTTCCTGAATCGCTTGATTCAATTAACACTTATGCATTTTCATCTATGAGTAAACTTGAAAGTTTCATTATTTCTGAAAATAACAAATATTTCTGTACAGTTGACGGAATTTTATACAGTAAGGATATGACCAAACTCCATTATGTCCCACTCGCAAAAGATGTGACAAAATACACTGTTCCTTCAAGTGTCACAACTATTGGAACATCTGCATTCGGTAAACATACAACCTTAACAGATATTTATGTTTATGAAACTGTTACCACTATTGAAGATGGAATGTTTAGTAATGCAAATCGCCCGATGGTTCACACACCGGTGGGTTCTACGATGGAACAGTATTGCATTGACAATAATATTACATACGACAATGTAATGATTTAAGAGGTGAAAATATGCTCACATTTTTTATTGGTTGTGTTGTCGGCAGTATGATTGGCGTTATTGCAATGGCGTTTTGCAATGCGGCTTCAAAATCTGACGAAGATATGAATAGATAAAGATTTACGGTATCAATCGTTTTTAACAGATTGATACCTCTTTTTGTTTTGAACGATTGATGCCTTACGAAAGTAAGGTGGTTAATATTAAAACTCCTGTATCAAGGGTGGGAAATAAATCTTCCATCCTACATATTCTTTATGCCGTATTTCCCGTGAATTATGGCAGATTTATTGATGTATTCGGTGGTTCAGGTAGTGTGTTACTTGGTAAACCCGAAATACATCCCTTTGAGGTGTATAACGACTTTGACCGAAATTTAGCTAACCTCTTTCATTGTATGAAAGAACGTACAGTGGCTACAATTCGTGAGTTAGGTTTTTGTAATCTCAACTCCCGTGAGGATTTTATCGCAATCCGCAGGTTCTTTGACCATGAGCAGTTCAGCGATGAATACCTTTCGGAAGAACTTAAATTGACAGAGTTGACATTTCCTGTTCCTGAAGCAGATGAACTGAAAGAAATCCGTACAAGGATAACGAAAGATTATGATGTACGCAGAGCTACAATGTTTCTGAAATTACTCCGCTACAGTTATTCAAGTAGTTGTAAATCCTTTGCATCACAGCCTTTTGATATACGGAAATTATTCGGTCTTATTCAGGAACTTGAAAACAGAATGGCAAATGTGGTTGTTGAAAATCAGGACTTTGAAACTCTGATTAGACATTATGACAGAAATGATGCTTTCTTCTATCTTGACCCTCCATATTTCTCTACTGAAGATATGTATGCGGTAGAGTTCGAATGGGATGACCATGTAAGGCTTCATGACACCTTGAAAAACATAAACGGAAAGTTTTTGCTATCTTACAACGATTGCTCTGAAATCAGGGAGTTGTATAAAGGTTTTTCAATGCTTGATTTCTCCCGTACTCACTCTATGGCACAGAGATACGATGCCGGGAAAGAGTTCAAAGAATTACTTATCGGTAATTACGATTTATACGAAAGAGAAAAAGCAAAACCCAAGCAAATGACTTTATTCAATCTTCATAACGGTATTAAAGAAGATGATGTAAATTATGAAAAAATCTTAAAGGAGTGTATTGTTCAATGCAAGATAAAAAATTAAACTCAAATGAATTCATCCTTTTAGCAATCCCAACTGAAATACTTGAAGAAGCCAGTGTAAGTCAGGCTGGTATTTTGTATATCAGTGCTCGTAAAGGAACTATTGTAATTAAAGTTGCAGAAAATGAGGACGATTTCGATTGCGATGGCAGTTGCGAAGAATGTGAATTTCTCAATATGGATTGTGATGAAGACTGTGCTAACTGCCCTTGCTTCGATTTCTGTGAGGAATGTGTAAAGGATGTGATGTGATGAAACTATTCAGAATTCTTGGTAAACGAGGAAGAATAACAATTCCGTTTGAAATCAGACAGAAAATTGGATTTAACTACAACGATATATTATCTTTCACAGAAAATCCTGATGGTACTTCGGTTACAGTAAAAAGAGAGAAAATCTGTGACAACTGCAGTCAACATCATACTGAAAAAGATGATGAAGTTACACTTTATGACTTCCTCAATGGTCTTTCTGCCGAGCAACAGAGAGCCGCACTTGTTCACCTTTCAGTAATGTGGGCAGAACAGCAAACCAATATGAAAATGGAGGTTTAATATTATGAATATTAAAATTTATCAGATTGACACCAACAGAGATAATGTTGGTGCTAAATTTCAATCCCTTAATCGTCTCAAAGATAACAAGGTCGATGCATCTTTGTATAACGAGGTTTTCAAAGGAGATGTTGAAAGTAACTCACTTGAAGATGTGTTTAGAAAGTTCAATACAAACGGTCATCCGTTACATAGAGGTCATTCACTATCTGTATCGGATGTGGTTAAACTCGAAGAAAACATTGATGACCTTGAAGCTGGTTTTTATTACTGTGACAGTATCGGTTTTGCAAAAGTTGACTTTGAAGAATCACTTGTTCATAAACAGGACAATCTGATGCAAGTTGTGTATGTTGAACCACACAGAAAACCTTTTGTTTCAGAAATCGAACACACACTTGATGCTGAACAGAAAGCAGTTGGTGGTCTTATCGAACTTGTTTACAACGAGGATGGTACTGCCATTATCTGTAACGAAGAAGGTAAACTCATCGGTCTTGATGGTAATCGCCGTATCGGTGATGGCTCTTCAATTATCGTTGGCTCATTCTTTGTTGTGGGCTTGACAGAAGATGACTTCTGCTCTCTTACAGATGAAGAAACACAGAAATATATGGAACGCTTCTCCGAACCTGAAGAAATCCCTGAAGAAGATGTTCAGAATGATATGGGATTCACAATTTATTATGGTTAAGAAAGGATAATAACTATGGCTAATAAAAAATCTAATTTTAAGAACACAACAAAGCAGAAACCATCTCTTAATATCAAAGCAAAAATCACACAGATGGTTGATTATGAAGATAGCAATGTAAAGGCAGTTGCAAGTATCACGATTGCTGATGCTTTTGCTTTTCACGGAGTAAAGGTAATTGAATCTAAAAACGGTCTTTTCGTATCAATGCCACAGAGCAAGTACACAAAAGACGGTGAACAGAAATATTCTGATGTCTGCCATCCTATCTCGACAGAAGCTCGTGCTGAACTCAACAGCGTGGTTCTCAAAGCCTACGAGGAACAGTTAGCAATGAAAGAGAATCAGACACAGGATATGACTGCTTCCGAGAATGAAGATATCACTCCACAGATGTAAAAACAAAAAGGAGAAAACTATGAAAAAAACACTTAAAAAATTAATAGCGATACTTTTAACTGTAGTGACAGTTATAGGGATATTCCCACTCTCTACATTTGCTACACCTGCCTCAGATATCCCTGATGAAATGCTTGATAATGTCTATCTTGATGCATTGGCACACACAGGATACGATGTGCAGGGCTTAAAAGATAATGGACAAATTTTCAAGAAATACGGTTCAATGGTATCAGATAGTATCTTATCAAATATCAGTTATGACTCGAGTTTTGCAAATGAAGGTATAGAAACGGTTACAGACACATCAACGATTTCAGGCAAAGCACCAAACCTTGCTCGTTTTGAGAAGTATGGTCTCTGCTGTGCCTCATATTGCTCATATGTGTACTTTAATTATCTTCCCAACATTGTAGGAATGGACACATCTGACTACATTCGCCCGACAAATCTCAAATCATCAGGTGCGTGGTCAACTGCGGCAGAAAAATGGGTAGAATCAGGACTTGCAAGAGAAATTAAATTCAAGCAGAGTTCAGACGGAAAAACATTTACTGCTGATGAAGATATACCAATAGGTTCATTGATTGTATTTACTGCAAGTGGAAAAGTAAGTCATGTAGGTTTGTATGCTGGTAAGTACAATGGTAAGAATTTTTTAACTCATGTGGGCAACAGTCGTGGCCCCGAAATTATTACTTTAGAAGGTTTATCAAAAAATGGTGCGGCAGAGTTGGTATCATCAGTTATTGTTCCAGAGATTATTGAAGAAAATGGTGTAATTGAAATATACAAAAAGGATACCAATGGTAAGGCTTTAAGTGGCGCTGTGTTTGTTGCTACACATAAAGAAACAGGAACTCAATACAAAATCGGTCCAACTAATAGCAACGGATATGCCGTATCAAAGGAACGATTACCATTTGGTACATATACAGTAAAAGAAACTGTATTCCCTACAAATTATCAGGTATCAGGTAAATCTGAATGGACAGTAACTGTTGATTCGAGCAACAAAGGAACAGTAACTATCAATGCCGTGAATGAACAAATTCCCGGCAAAGTCCAGATTGTAAAAACATCCGAAGATGGTAAAGTTGATGGAATTGCATTCCGTATCACAGGTGATGGTATCGACAAAACAGTTAAAACAGAAAATGGTGGAAAAATCACCATAAGTAACTTAAAACCAGGTACATACACCATTACGGAAACAGTTGAGGACAAATACGAACCACAGGAAACAAGAAAAGTAATTGTAGTTTCAGGACAGACATCAACAGTAAATTTTAATAATACTTTCAAGCGAGGAATCTTGGAAGTAACAAAGACATCTGAAGATGGTCTTAATGAAGGCATTAAATTTCACCTTTGTGGAACTTCTCATTCAGGTCTTGAAGTAGATGAGTATGCAGTAACTGATAAAAACGGTATTGCTGTATTCAATGACGTGCTTATCGGTAAAGACTACACACTCGAAGAAGTTGATACTGCTTCAAAATATGTAATGCCTGAATCACAGAATGCAAACATTGAATGGAATAAAGTGACTGAAAAATCATTTTGCAATGTGCTCAAGAAATTTACAGTAACAGTTACAAAAACAGATGCTGAAAAAGGCTCTGAACAAGGCGATGCTACACTTACAGGTGCAGTCTATGGCATTTATGATGGTGACAAATTAATTGATAAATACACAACAGATGCTAATGGTAAATTTACGACAAAAGAATATGTTTGTGGTGACAATTGGATATTAAGAGAAATTACTGCAAGTGAAGGATATCTTCTTGATGAAACAGTATATAAAATTGGTGCTGAATCAAAGAACTACACAGTAGAAAGAAATACGCTCTCAATGAATGTAGCAGAACAGATTATCAAAGGCAAGATTGCTATTATTAAACATTCAGATAGTGGCAGTACACAAATTGAGCATCCTGAAGTTGGTGCTGAATTCCAAGTCTATCTCAAATCTGCCGGAAGTTATGATAAGGCAAGAGAAACAGAACGAGATGCTCTTGTATGTGACAAAAATGGTTTTGCACAGACAAAAGATTTACCATATGGTACATACACCGTGCATCAGACCAAAAGTGCTGAAGGCAGAGAATTTATCCCTGACTTCGATGTTGTAATCAATACTGACGGTCAGACATACCATTACCTCATAAACAACGCAAACTTTGAAAGCTATGTTAAAGTAATCAAAAAGGATGCAGAAACAGGAAAGACAGTTCCATACGCTGGTGCTGGCTTTAAGATTTATGACCCTGACGGCAAACTTGTGACAATGACATACACTTATCCAACACCTACAACAATTGACACCTTCTATACTGATACCAACGGTTCACTTATAACACCTGAAAGACTTCCTTATGGCAAGGGATATACTCTCGTTGAGGTTCAAGCACCATACGGATATGTAATAGATAGAAACCCTGTATCTTTTGACATTACTGCCGACACAGCAAAAGAAGATGGTGTAATTACAGTGGTGGTAATCGAGATTGAAAACAAGCCTATCCGTGGAACTATTGTAGGTAAGAAAATTGATGAAGATGGGTTTGCTATCGCCGGTGCAGTCTTTGGCCTTTTCAAAGAAAATGAAACTGAATTCGCAGAAGAAACAGCCCTTATGACTTCAACTTCAAATGAAATTGGAGTATTTGCATTTGAAAATGTTCCATACGGAAAATGGATTGTTCGCGAGATTAAATCGCCACCTTCATTCAAACTCAACACTACAATCTATGTTGTATCTGTTACAACAGATGAAGAAATTGTTGAACTCATAATCGAAAATAAATTTATTCTCGGCTCTGTTGAGGTAACAAAGGTGGATGAAGATAATCCTGAAACAAAACTTTCAGGTGCAGTATTTGAAATCTATGTGGATGTTGACGGAAACAAGGAATTTAATCCTGAAATTGATATTCTTGTAGGAGAACTCACAGAAGATGAAGTCGGTGTATATATTATGAAGGAATTAAGATACAACGGATATTTCATTCATGAGAAGTCAGCCCCAGACGGATATATCAAAGATGACGAATATCGTTACTTTGAAATCACAGAAGATGGAACAATAATTGAATTCGAAATCTCAAACGAAAAAACTTCTGAGCCCGAAGTTCCTGTACCTGATATTCCTAACACAGATGCATCATGGAGATTAAGTTTTTGGGTTGGTATATCTGCTGTCGCTCTTGGTGGTCTTATCGCTTATGTCATTATCACAATCAAGAAAAAAGAGGAAGAATAAATCAGGAGGTAATCTTATGAAAAACAAACACTTAAAAATAATTGGTGCAGTGCTGCTTGTAGTTTTGATTATCTGCAGTTTTTCTGTAATGGCATTTGCTGCAGGAGATGTTGCAGGTGCAGTAGAGAATACTTGGAATGCAGCTAAAGGTCAGGTACAACAGGTTGTAAACAATGTTGTCTTCCCTGTGGTTGACATGATTCTTGCAATCCTCTTTTTTGTCAAAGTTGGTACAGCATACTTTGAATACAAGAAACACGGTCAGTTTGAATTTACTGCACCTTGTATCTTGTTTGCCTGTCTTATCTTTACACTTACTGCTCCATTGTACATCTGGACAATTATCTGATGCGGAGGTGTAGAGCATGTTTGATTGGCTCGGTGACCTTATCTCCGCAGTCGGAGATTCAATAGGCACAGTTTTTGACACTCTTGGTGAACAGATAGCAAGAACTATTTGGGACACAGCATTGCGTTGGATTTATGAAATGGTGTATGGTGCTATAGCCGATTTCTTCACGGTTATGGGTAATCTCGGTGCAGAAATCTTTGAACTTGAATGGGTAGATGCAACAATAATGATATTTACCTTGTTCGGATGGGCATTGTTCACTGCAGGTACGGTAGTAGCAGTATTCGATGTTGCAATCGAATATCAGCAAGGTCGTGCCAATATAAAGACAACTGCAATAAACATCTTAAAAGGTTTCTTTGCCTGTTCGCTTATAGGAGTACTCCCCGTAGAATTGTATAAGTTTTGTATTGGTTTACAGAACACCTTTTCGCATGACCTTGCAAGTATCTTTGCAAACGAACAAGGTGTCAATTTGTCACAAAAAGCATTGAGCGTATTAACATCAACATTTATGACACCTCAAACTATGCAGATTACACTGTATAGCACACTTGCCCTTATTGCATTCGGTTACTGTGTTGTTAAGATTTTCTTTCAGAATATCAAACGAGGTGGAATATTGCTCATACAAATTGCAGTCGGCTCCCTGTATATGTTCTCAGTTCCAAGAGGATATACGGATGGCTTCAATCAATGGATAAAACAGATTGCTGCTTTGTGCTTAACCGCATTTTTGCAAACAACCTTGCTATACCTTGGCTTAATAACCTTCCCCGACAATATGCTCCTCGCACTTGGCATTATGCTTGCCGCAAATGAAGTGCCGAGAATAGCTCAACAGTTTGGTCTTGATTCAAGCGTAAAGGTAAATATGATGTCAGTAGTTCATGCATCAACAACTGCTGTAAATATGACCCGTTCACTTGCAAGGGCAAGATAAAAAGGAGAAATACAATGACACAATATTTATATCCACAAAATCTTAAAGCTACTGCAAACTTGTGGTTGTGGAGTCTTAAAGATTTTACAATATTAGGAGTGTCTCTGCTTTTGTCCATTGTTGTTTTGGTACAGTTCAGATGGTTAATTCCGATTGCCGTAACCTTGTGTTACGGTTTTTTAACCATCCGTATGGACGAAACCACAATATTGGATTTTATTAAATATGCAGTAAGATACTTCATTTCAACCCAACAATACTATGAATGGAAGTGATTTTTTGACAAAGAAAGATAAAAAGAAAAAAGGACATTCGGTTCAGGATTTAATCGGCATTACAAAGTTCACCCAGTATGGTGTAGAAACCAATCGTGGTGAGCTTGTTTTTTATTCAATCGCACCTACAAATATCTCTGTACTTTCAAGTGTGAATATAGAAAATAAAATCAGACACTTTATGATGCTTTTATCAGCATTACCTGATATTGAATTCGCTTGCACAGATGCTTCAGAATGCTTTGATAACAACAAGATGTACTTGCAGAGCAGATATGAGGAAGAACCAAATTCAAAGGTCAAGAAAATCCTTAAAAATGATATGGACTTTCTTGATGACATACAGATTGAAATGGCAACTGCCCGACAGTTTATATTTGTTACCAGATATCGTTCACAGAAACCTGAACAGGTTTTCTCTTCTGCGAATAAGGTAGAGAAACTAATATCCGAACAAGGCTTCGAAGTAAGAAGAATGAGAAAAGAAGATATTAAGAGGTTCTTTGCTTTGTATTTCGGCGCATCAATGAATGGCGAAAAGATGCCTGATGTTGATGGTGAACAATTTGTTAGCATAAATTCATCTTGAAAAACATTAAAATTATTGATTTATTATATGAAAGTGTGGTACAATAACTT
The DNA here is from genome assembly GCA_045594885.1 of Candidatus Fimenecus sp. Classification (GTDB taxonomy): domain Bacteria; phylum Bacillota; class Clostridia; order Oscillospirales; family Acutalibacteraceae; genus Fimenecus. The sequence continues at coordinate 35,048 of JAZNZJ010000033.1, forward strand.
GAAAAGAAACGAATGAATGGAGGTGGCATGAATGGAATATTCATTAATGCATAAAAATGTCTTGGTTGCTGATTTGGATTTAGACAATGAAACCGGACACATCTTAAAGATTATAAAAATATTTAATGTACAACATTTCCCTGTTGGAATTGTTGATAAGAATGGTATTGCCGACCGTGTCGCCCTCAATGATTGGTGGGTTGACCGTTCAATCCCCGCAAGCCGTTCAGGTGTAAAAAAAGCATTAGAAGTATTAAACATTTCTAATCCAAAAATTCTGTTAACTAAATGCTTTGGGTTAAGTCTTTCAGACCAGTATTGGATTAAGCCTCAAAACGAAGACATATCCTGGGAAACAGTTAATTTCTTTGATAATGAGTTTTCTGAAGATATTGGTGATGTTCTTTGGGGAAAACAACTTAATAAAGATGATGTTAATTATCATTCTCCAGATAATACTTCAGATGGTTGTCTTAAAAAGCGTTGGAAAATTGTTAATGGAAAACGTTGCTTGTTAAAATCAGGTAGTACTCCATTTATGCAACAACCTTTTAATGAAGTGATTGCATCGATAATAATGAATAGATTAAATGTTCCTCATGTTTCATATTCAGTAATCTTTGATGAGAATGGTCAACCATATAGCATATGTGAAGACTTTATTACAGGGAATACTGAATTAGTCAGTGCATGGCGTGTGATGCAAGCTAATAAAAAGAGAAGTGATGTTTCTGTATATCAGCATTACATCAATTGCTGTGAATTGTATGGTGTAAAGAATATTGTTCATGCAATTGACCAAATGATTGTAGTTGACTATATTATCGCCAATGAAGACCGTCATCAAAATAACTTTGGTCTTGTTCGTGATGCAAATACTCTTGAATGGTTGTATCCTGCCCCTATTTATGATAGCGGTTCATCTCTCGGATATGATAAACTTACAAATCAAATTCTTTCCGGTAAGACAATAGAATGTAAACCGTTCAAAAAGACTCATGAAGAACAATTGAATCTTGTAACCTCTTTTGATTGGATTGATTTTGGGGCATTAAAAGGTATTGATAAAGACATCAAAGAAGTTTTTGCTAATGCCGGAGAATATATTGATGAAAACAGAGTAAATGCAATTATCTCATCTATTGAGAGTCGAATTGAATATTTGCAAGGTATCGCAATATCTAATCGTCAGACAGTTGATAATATTGATGATGACGTAAATGAAGATGTTGCCGAGGATTATACCTTAAATATGTAAACTAATTGACCATTTTGTGTTAAAGCAAAGTGGTCTTTTGTTTTGTATTTTATAACTAAAGAATTATACTCTAAATAATTATACTTCAAAGTATAATTGTTAAATATGACCGTTTTGTTAAAAACAAATCGGTCTTTTTCTATTTCATAGGAGGTAAAAATGAAAAAACAAAAAGAATTAACTCCCGAACAGACTGAAGAAATCCGTACAAAAGATTTCTTTGACTGTATTCTCCCAAGCACAATAAAGTTCCTCTCTGACCATTACATTGTCGGTGACTCATATCGTTGTGTATGGGCAGTAAGAGAATATCCGCCAACAACTGAAGAACAGGCAATACTCTCACAGCTTGCCGATAGAAATGGTGTTACATTGAGAATCTACCATCGTCTTGTTGAAAGTATGGAACAGCGTAAGATTATTCAAAATGCAACAAGAAGAAATAAACTCAAAAGTGGTGGCAACGATGTGAATGAAACCATTGAAGCTGAAGGCAACTTACAGGATGTAATCGAAATGCTTGCAAACCTTCGTAAAAACAGAGAACCATTGCTCCATTGTTCCGTATTTATTGAATTAAAGGCAAGAGATATAGATGAGCTAAAAGAATTGCAAAGTGAAATTGCAATGGAACTTACTCGTTCAAAGATTTCAGTTGACCGTCTCACTTTGCGACAAAAGGAAGGCTTTTTATCTGTTCTGCCTGTGGGTTTTAATCAGTTCGGCACACAGTTTGAAAGAGTACTTCCTGCAAGCTCTGTGGCAAACTTGTATCCCTTTAACTTTTCAGGTAAGACAGACTCTAATGGAATCTATATCGGCAGAGATAAATATGGTACGAATATTCTTGTTGACTTTGACAGACGAGCAGAAGATAAGACAACATCAAATATTCTTATCCTCGGTAATAGCGGTCAAGGTAAAAGTTATCTTCTTAAACTGTTGCTCACCAATATCCGAGAGTCAGGAAAAAAGATTATCTGCCTTGACCCTGAAGCTGAATACGAAGAACTTTGTTCATCTCTTGATGGTTGCTACATTGACTTTATGTCAGGTAAATACACAATCAATCCTCTTGAACCTAAAGCATGGGGTGAAGATACAGATGAAGAAGATTTATCTGCTCCCGAAGCATTCAAAAAGGTATCAAGATTGTCACAACACATTGCATTCCTTAAAGACTTTTTCAGAAGTTACAAGGATTTTACAGATACACAGATTGATACCATTGAAATTATGCTTTCAAAATTGTATGAGAAGTTCAACATTACCGACACAACAGATTACAGTGAAATGAAACCTACGGATTTCCCTGTGATGAAAGATTTGTATGACTTGTGTGAAAAAGAGTTTATGACATACAACCATCATTACAAGCATCTTTACACAGAAGAAACCTTGCAGGAAATCTGCTTGGGTATCCACAGTATGTGTGTAGGTGCAGAAAGTAAATACTTCAATGGACACACAAATATTACTGATGATGCATTTCTTGTGTTTGGTGTTAAAAGCCTTATGGATACAAACAAAAGACTCAAAGATGCAATGTTATTTAATATCTTGTCATATATGAGCAATCAATTACTCGGTGTTGGTAACACAACTGCATCCATTGATGAGCTTTACTTATTCTTAACTAATATGACTGCAATTGAATATATCCGTAACTCAATGAAAAGAGTTAGAAAAAAAGAATCCTCAATCATTCTTGCAAGTCAGAATATTGAGGATTTTTTGATTCCGTCTATCAGAGAGTTTACAAAGCCATTGTTTTCAATTCCTACTCATCAGTTTTTATTTAATGCTGGTCAGATTAATCCGAAGGACTTTATGGATGCGTTGCAGATTGAATCAAGTGAGTTTGAATTAATTAAATACCCTGAGCGTGGTACTTGTCTTTACCGTTGTGGTAATGAAAGATATCTGTTACAGGTAATCGCACCTGACTACAAATCTGCATTGTTTGGAAAGGCTGGTGGCAGATAATGTCTGCTACCATTGCCGCCGCATTAAAGAAGATAGCACTCGCCATTGTAACAGAACCCGAAACCTTAAAAAAGGTTCTTTGTATTGTTCTTTCTGTTGTGTTGGGCTTGCTTATGCCAATAGTGGCAGTTGTATATTTTTTCAGTGGCAATATTGAATTGGATACAAGCGGAATTGAAGAATCCGTAATATCAAATTTAACTGCAGAAGAACAAGCAAAGTTACAGTTTGTCGAAGATACAATGAATAACATTGATTCGACAATGACTGATGCAGGTCATTCAGAAAATCAGATAAAAGAAGCCCAAATACTTTATGTACTTGGGCTTTCTGATTATGCAAAACAGGATGACTTTGTTTCAAAACTAGTTGCTTGTTTTTCAGATAATCAAACCGATGAACAGTTAATCTCTAAAATCAATTCAACCTTTGGGACAGACTTGTCTGTTGATGATTTCTCAAATGTTATGAATGGAATTCGTTCTGTTTACATTGATACATCAGGATATGTAGATACAACAACCAAGAACAATCTTGACCTTGTCACTTGGGCGAACAATGCGGCAGATAATCATTGGGGATATGTTTACGGTACATACGGAACGGTCTTTGATAAAAGCATGCTTGAACTTAAAACTCAACAATATCCTGATATGGTTGGAAACAATGTTGAGTTCATATCTGACAATTGGCTCGGTAAGAGAACTGCAGACTGTGTCGGTCTTGTCAAAGGTTACAGTTGGTATGATACAGAGAACAAGAAAACGGTTATAGCGTCAAACAATATGCCTGATATCGGTGCAGATAATATGTTTGAGAATGCAACTGAAAAAGGAACAATTGATACGCTCCCCGAAATACCGGGACTTGCTGTTTGGCACGAAGGTCATATAGGTATTTACATAGGCAACGGAGAAGTCGTTCAGGCGGCTAACACTCAAGTGGGAGTTGTACGAACAAAGATATCCTCAACTGCTTGGACTCATTGGTTGAAGATACCATATATTGAATATTTAGAACTGGAGGAAAATATATGAGTTTAATTTTTAATGCTGCATTCAGAAGAAAAGAAACAGATATTGAAACTGAAAAATGTAAAGTGACAAAAGCTGTAGAGTTAACACAAAGTGACTTTGAATATTTTTCAAAGCATTTACTCAACAACTATGATTTCATTTTAGAAAACCGTGATTGTATGGGATACGAAAATGATGTGCGTTGTTGCATGTTGGTATTATCCGAAAACAGTAATGACGGAATTCTCGTTGATGCACAAGGTAGTGCTTATGCAAGGTATGTTTCATTTCTACCTGAAGCACGAAAGATTTTTAACATTAATAACGATATCACTCTTGAAAATTTATCAGAGGACATAGATTCTGATATATCAATGTGAGGTGTAAAAGATGGATTACAAAAACTTAAAAATCTATACTGACAAAATGAAAGAGATAGCTGATGAATGTGTCCAGAGAGCAATAAAGGGACAACATAATGGTCGATATCTTCTTGATATTGATTCAATGATTCAAGAGTTTGGTATAAAATCATTAGACCAGACATTGTTAATGGATATGCTTTCAGAAAGAGAAGAAGTTGAAGTTCCTTGTTTGTACTGTGGAGAAATGCAGTTCATAATTAAACCTGAATATCTCAATGAAGAAACAAAAGACAATTTATTTATTCCTACACCACAAGAAATTAAAATTCAATTAGCTAAACACTTTCTATGGCTCAACGATGAGTACGGTGGTGTTCAGGCAGACTTCAGAAATATGTTTTTTGATAACTATGACTTCAATGGTCTTGAATTAAACAGTGCAATATTCAGTGGTTCAAAATTTATTAACTGTAGTTTTCATGATACAGAGATGTGCTTTGCAGAATGTATCGGGACATCATTTGAGAGTTGCTATATGGAAAAAGTAACTGCTGAAGAAGCTGATTTTACAGATGCTGAATTCATCAAGTGTGGTATGCAGAATGGTGTTTATATTCACTCTAATTTTGCTAATGCAAAGTTCTTAAAAACTAGTGTAACAAACATGGATTTTTTGAATTCATGCATAGTAGATGTACAGTGGATTGACACAGATAGATCGAAAGCAAATATGAAAAATGTATCCACTTATCTTGCAGAGTGGACAGAAGAACCCGTTGCTACTATGAAACAAGAAATGTAAAGGATGTGAATTTATGATAAAAAAAGTACCCATTAATTTTTCATACGATGAAGAAAAATTGAATGCATTAAAAATCTATCTCTCACAAAAAGGCCTACCACTTGAAGATGAACTTGAAAGAGCTACAGAAATTGTCTATGCAAAGTATGTGCCACAGAGTGTGAGAGAGTTTATTGAGATGAAGAGTGGCAGAATCACTACTGCTCCCAAAAGACGAAAGAAAGAACCTGTAGTGGTCACAGATAATGAAACCAAAGAATAGCGATTTGTGACCGCAAGAAAAGCCCTGTAAAGCCTTTTTGGTAGAAAATCGAGTAAGTCTCCGATAAGTCTATCTAAACGGTTTTGTGGGGCAAATTTGCAAACTAACTCACATGAGAGAAAATCGGCGACTTTTTGCTGCCCGATTTTGTTGCAGGAAAAAGGGGTACGGTTGCAAAGCATCCGTTCCCCATTCACAACAGCCCGCAACGCGGGCTGTGTCAAGGGGGTTCGGGCTTTTAAAAAAGTGGGTTGCAAATGAGGCAGAAAAATCGTATTTTGACTGCAAAATTAAGTAATTACGCTGTTTAGCCATTTAGAGCATGGTTGCTACAGAATTTAGAGCAAAGGAATGATGAGAATATGGCAAATCCAAAAGGCAAAAAGAAGTTTCAATTATGGTATTATCCTGAAACTGAATTGAAGATAAATGAGTTATATAAAAAGGATGGATGCAAGACTAAATCAGAGTTTATTGAGAAAGCAATAATCTTTTATTGTGGCTTCCTTACTGCACCAAACTATCGCGAATACTTGCCTAATGTTGTTATCTCTACTATGAAAGGAACACTTGATAGTTTTGAAAACAGAATAGCAAGATTGCTTTTTAAGATGGCGGTTGAGATTGCTATGATGCTTCATGTGACTGCGGCGAGTAACAATATTGAACGCGACACATTAACTGCACTTCGCGGAATGTGTGTGGACGAAGTTAAGAAAATCCAAGGCACAATTAAACTGGAGGATGCTGTATCTTTCCAAAACTATGAATAGTGAGGTAAGGTATATTGGCTAAGATAATATTAAAATGTAAATACATAAAAGCTGGCAAAGTTAGTCATTCAAAAAACTTAATCAACTACATTGCAACAAGGGATGGCGTAGAAAAGATAGATGACTCTTGGAAACACTTACCTGCAACTGTTGAACAGCAAAGATTGATTGAAGAAATATTAAAAGACTTGCCCGACTCAGCTTCAAGCTTTGAATACAAGGACTACTTATCTTCACAGACAAGGAAGAATGCTTCTGAATTCATATCTCGTGTTATAGAAGATAATCCTGAAGTTATAAACCAAAGAAGAAAGTATGTTGAGTACATTGCTCAAAGACCAAGAGTTGAAAAACGAGGTTCTCATGGTTTGTTTACTGATGATAATGTGCCTATAAATCTCTCAAAAGTTTCAGAAACAGTTGCAAATCATAAAGGCATAGTCTGGACGGATATTATATCTTTGAAAAGAGAAGATGCAGAACGATTAGGATATGACAACTCTAATGCTTGGCAAAAGTTAATCCGTTCCAATGTTCCAGCTATGGCAGAGAGCATGAAAATTCCTATTGAAGATTTAAGATGGTATGCAGCATTCCATAACGAAGGTCATCATCCCCACGTTCATGTTGTTGCTTATTCTGTAGGTAAGCAACCATATATGACAGAACAAGGAATACTCAAACTTAAGTCTGCATTTGCAAGAGATATATTCAGGCAAGATTTGTTACAGATTTATTCAAAGCAAACAATATATCGTGACAATGTTAAAGAACGCAGTAGAGAAATATTAAACGATATTAGTGAGCAGATTAGTAAAGGTAATTATGAGAATAAAACAGTTGAAATGTTAATCGAAAAACTTACTAATGAGCTTGGTGATTATACAGGTAGAAAGGTGTATGGATACCTTCCCAAATCAACTAAAAATATTGTTGATGCCATTGTGGACGAGATAGCAAAGAGTGAAAAAGTCTCTGCTTTTTATTCCTTGTGGTATGAACAAAGAAACAATGTTATTCTTACATATCAGGATAACTTGCCGAAGGAAATTCCACTGTCGCAAAACAAAGAATTCAAAAGTATTCGTAATGCAGTTGTAAATGAAGCATTCAAACTAATCTCTCAAGAAGATGAACAAAAAATTGTTGAAGATACCACAAAAGAGATAGATACTAATGCCCGAAAAGAAAAAAGCGATATCACTTCAAAAGTGACATCGCATAAAGGTTATATAAATAATAAGGTTTCAGCTACTTCAATTTCTATTTCATCGTTAAGATTATTTGCTCGAATTTCCCAAATCATACAAAATGATATTGATAGAAATGATAATATCAATCAACACATCGAAAAGAAACTTCAACGAAAGATTCAAGAAAAGAAGATTGCTCAAGGGAAAAAACAGCTTTTTGTGAACTCTTAAGTAGTTCTGTTTATGTTCTAATATGATTCGACTTATGATTTGGATTTTTGAGCTTTTCTTTCTTCAATCCGTTTTAAATGCTTTTTGAGCTTTTCTATATCGTCTTTTTCTGGCTTTAAAAATTTTAATACAGAATCTTTTGATATAGCAAATGCTTGGTTAGTTATAACTAAAAATAAAATACTCCTTACCAAAATGTAATCTATACGTTCAAAATTCCAATAATCTGTGTCGTACGTTTGAGTAGCTATCTGAAGGTGCACTTTATTTCTTAATCTTTTTAATGCTTTAATTTGCGGATAAACTTGATATGGTAATGATAATAATTTTTTATTTTGCACTTTATTAATTAAATATTCAAAATCCATCTGCTCATCTCTAGGTTTTTCAAGTTTAATTTCTTGAGTTATAACATATTTCATTTCAATACCATTTTCTTTAACAACATTGGTATGTATTGGATTTTGTGGTTCCCATTCAGTTGTTTTTTGGCATGAATTTATTTTTACAAGATGATAAAAGATTCCTTCAATTATCCCCATAGCTGTAATTATATAACTTTTATATAAATGCTTTTCCACAATATTGTGCAAATGTAGTTCTTCCAATTGAAGTTGTATATACTGAAGATAAACTAATGAATAACAGATGTTTTTCCTAATCTCTCTATTCATTTTTTCAAAGGCACCTTTTTGTAACAATTCTTCAAATTCTTTTACAGTTGTTGGATGCCATCTACAATTATACTTTATATTATTGTTTTTTTCTAATATGCTTTCTATATTGGTCATATCTTCTGGTCTCTCTCTTGTCCCCATTACTATTCTCCTAAATTAGTCACAACGATATAAATCTAGTTATCGTAAATATATATTTTTCAATTACCTTAACACATCTCAAACTATTTAAAATTAGCTTTAAGATGTTTTAAGTTGTCTCTTAAACAATATCTCAAATAATATGTTTCCTATTGTGTAAAAAAATGCACCAATAAACATAATCGTTAAAAGTATTAAACAAATATATAATTGAATCAGAGGTTGTTCAATGAAAAAAGGTACAAAAATAGAAACTAAACAAAAAATCATATTGATAATTGAAAATGCTATACCAACATAAAAACCATACTTCATCATTATGTAACATATATCATCTCGAAGATAACATTCAAACTCGAAATTGTCTTTGAGTTTGTGTATTTCCTTTTTACTCATTGTATCACCTCAATTTTTTTCCCTTTACAATATATTAATCGCAAAAAAGTTCAATTTTGTGACAAAAAAATCAATTTTTATATAATCTAGGAGGTGGAAAATTGTATATTCATTTTTCAGAAGAACAGAAACAACAAGCACGACAAACGGATATTGTCGGTCTATTGCAAGGCCTAGGTGAGCAAGTTAAGAAATCTGGTTCGGAGTACGAGTGGCTCTACGACTCACAAAAAATAACCATAAGAGATAACTTGTGGTTTCATCAATATGAACGAGTTGGTGGTGATGCAATCGACTTTGTACGTAAGTTTTATAACAAATCTTTTCAAGATGCAATGGAATATTTACTTGGCAATAGTAGTTGTACAATAACTCATACGCAACAAGAAAAGAAACTAAAGCAAACCAAAGAATTCATACCACCACCTAAAAGCGATAATATGAGCCGAATGTTTAACTACTTAACTATTAAACGAGGAATAGATAAAGAAATAATATACTCGTTTGCACATGACCAAATGCTTTACGAATCAAAAGAATATCATAGTGCTGTATTCCTCGGCTTTGATAAGAATGGTGTATCTCGTCATGCTCATATGAGAGGAATAGGTGCAAGTAGTACATACAAAGGAAATGTGAGTGGTAGTGTTCCTGAATACAGTTTTCATAGGCATGGAGAGAGTAAATATCTTTTCTTATTCGAAGCTCCAATTGATATGTTATCCTTTATCTCAATGAATAAAAAGGATTGGAAGAAACATAGTTATGCGGCATCTTGTTCTGTATCGGATAAGGTGCTTTTTCAATGTCTTAAAGATAATCCCAATATTCAATTCGTTTATCTATGCTTTGATAATGACAGTCCAGGACAAGAAGCTAACAAGCGAATACAAAGAAAACTAAATGAATTAAATATCAAATCAAAAATCCTCGTTCCAAATCACAAAGATTGGAATGAGGATTTAGTATTTTCTAAAGGAATTGAGGTCAAAAAACAATGCCAAACATTACAACTCTAATTATTGCTTTTGTAGTAATGTTCTGTTTACTTGGTGGTATATCTTTGATTACTCACATATACAACCTGAATAATATAAAAAGCAAAACCGTTGGTGACGGACAACACGGTACTGCTCGTTGGGCAACAAAATCAGAATTACAAAAGATTTACAAACACATTCCATTTACACCAAAGAAATGGCGTAAACAAGCATTAAAAGGCAAAACTCCAACTGCATCAATAAAGAAGAAAGAACAATCACTACCTCAAGGAATAGTTGTAGGATGCAAAGGTGGAAAACATAATACAATCGCATTGGTTGATACAGGAGATGTTCATGTGTTGATGATTGGTGCGGCTGGTGTTGGTAAGACTGCCTATTGGCTTTATCCTTGTATTGAATATGCTTGCGCAAGCGGTATGTCTTTTCTGTCAACTGATACCAAAGGAGATATTATGCGAAACTATGGTTACATAGCAAAAGATTATGGCTATAGTGTAGCAGTAATTGATTTAAGAAATCCCACTCGTTCAAACGGAAACAACCTTTTACACCTCGTTAACAAATATATGGACTTGTATCTCGCTAATCCAGATAGACTCGCTTACAAAGCAAAAGCAGAAAAGTATGCCAAGATTATATCTAAAACAATTATCTTATCAGGTATGGATGCCACTTCATTCGGACAGAATGCGTATTTCTACGATGCAGCTGAAGGTATCCTTACTGCAACAATATTGCTTGTAGCAGAATTCTGTGAGCCAAGTAAAAGACATATCGTGTCTGTATTCAAGGTCATACAAGAACTTCTTGAACCAACACAAGAGAAAGGCAAGAATCAATTTCAGAACTTAATATCTATGTTGCCAGATGACCATAAGGCAAAGTGGTTTGCAGGTGCGGCTCTCACAACTTCAGAGAACACAATGGCAAGTGTTATGAGTACAGCATTGTCAAGACTTAATACTTTCCTTGATTCAGAGTTAGAACAGTTATTGTGCTTTGATACCGAAATAGATGCCGAGAAATTCTGTTCAGAAAAGTGTGCAATCTTTATCAATATGCCTGAAGAAAACCCTAACACCTTCTTTATGGTATCTCTTATCATCCAACAGTTATATCGTGAAATACTTGCAGTAGCTGATGAACAAGGTGGCAAACTCAAAAACAGATGTGTGTTTTTCTGTGATGAGTTTGGTACGCTACCAAAGATTGAGTCTGCAGAAATGATGTTCAGTGCATCTCGTTCTCGTAGATTACAGATAGTCCCTATTATTCAGTCATTCAGACAACTTGAAAAGAATTACGGAAAAGAAGGTGCAGATATTATCGTAGATAATACACAGATAACCTTGTTCGGTGGATTTGCACCTAATAGTAGTTCTGCTGAAGAACTATCTAAAGCATTAGGTAGCAGAACGGTAATGTCTGGTTCAGTATCTCGTGGTAAGAATGACCCATCACAGAGTTTACAAATGATAGAAAGACCATTGATGACTCCTGATGAGCTTAAATCACTACCTAAAGGTCAGTTTATTGTTATGAAAACAGGTGTTAATCCAATGAAAACAAAACTCAAGCTATTCTTTGAATGGGGAATAGAATTTGACGAGAGCAAACCATATATCGTATCAGATAACGCTAATAGAAAAGTCGAATATGCTTCACGAAAAGAATTGATGAATGCTATTGTGGCCAAATTCCATCCTGAGTGGTTGCATCATGAAATGAGTGAAGACGATACAGACGAACACGATATGACACAACATAAAAATGGAAAAGATAAAACACAATTGCGTATAGTACCAGTTAACCACATAACAAAACATAGAACTATAGCGGAGGCGATGAAAAATGGGTAAATTAAAACATGTGTATCAATCAGAATTGCCAAGTAGAGCAGTTCTTGTATATCTATATCTACATGACCGAGCTAATGAAAAGAATGAATGCTGGCCATCAATAGCCACAATCTCAAAAGATTTGAAAATGTCTCAATCAACGGTCAGACGAGCTCTAAACGATTTGAGAAAAGAACGAATGCTTGAAACCGAACAAAGATATCGTACAAATGGTGCAACAAGTAGTTTGTTGTTTAGATTGTTATAAGGAAAAATGAGCCATCTACAACTTGGTAGATGGCTCATAACATTGAGCAAAGAAAAAGACTTTAAGCTTTAACTAAATGATTGAAATTTTATTTAGATTTATGTTTATATATCATTCTTGCAATTAAACTGCAAACGATTAAGGTAGGAACAATAATCATTCCAAGTTTAACTAGTTTGTTAAGTGCAGAAGTTGCAAATCCACTAAAAGCAAAAGCTAAAAAGATAATATTCGTTGTTGTACATATAGAGTATATATTATATATTCTACGAAATTTCATAACATCCGTAGCATTTTGTTCCAGCCATACTCTAAATTGTATTTGTGGATTTACTGTTCTATTGAATAATTCTCTTTTTTTCTGCTTTACTTCTTCTGGAGTTGTTCCTCCGGCTTTACAAAGCAATTCCCAAACCCAACGAAAACTTAAGTAAGTAATCGGTAAAAGACAAGCAAAGTAAATTATAGTAAATAAAGTTTGTTGCATATAATTCATAATCATCGCTCCTTAATGATAGTATCCCAAACTATATGCTATATCGTTAACTAGATCTTTATTTGCTTCTGAACTTTCACAATATAGCACAGTATTATCTACCTTCATTAAATAATAATATTCACCATTGTATAGATACGTATGAATGATGTAGTTTCTTAAATCTGCACCTGTTTCCACTGAATCTCTAGAAAAGTTTTCGTTAATACCTGCATTTAGCCTTTGATATGCACCGTATGCATCATCTGTTGATTCAAATTCGTAATAGTCAAATAAGAAATCAGTATCTCTTGCTGAAATTACATATTTTAAACCAATGTTTGGATAAACTTCAAGATATTGTTCTGTAGAGTCCTTTGCATCACAGTTGTATTCTTCTAATGCGTTATAAACTTGTTCATAAGTTGCTGGAACTTTGTCTTCACCAATGTTTACCATCAAAACAAACAACCCGAACAATCCTAAAATTATGAGAACAAGAAAAACTATTCCTCTAACGGTTACTTTTTCATCTAATCTTTCTTTAGCCATTTATTTCACCTCATTAAATATTATAAATTTATTAATCTTAATTAAATCTAATATCCACCAACTTTTAATGCACTTATATCAATACAAAGTTGATAATCCGAATCGTCAACTAATCCGTCTTGATTTATATCGGCAGCTTCTAAATAAGCACCAGTAAGTTCGTGAAGATTGGCTATGTATAGGTCTATTGTGATTACATCAAATCCATCAATAGCTCCATCACCATTTACATCGCCCAAAATTACAATAATATATTCATCAATTACTGTTCTGCTTGAAGAAAGAGTCTGGATAATTGTACCTGTGGCATTTATATTGCCATAATCGTTTTCAATCTGTAATAATGAACCATTATCACTGACAGCAAAGTAATCGTTAACTTTTCCACCAGCTTTAATACCTCGTAGATATTTATTTGTCTCATCAACTTCTCCAGTTTGAGATGTCAATGCATAGATACTACAGAAATCTAATTGGACGAATTTAGCGGTTAAGATTCTATCCTGTGTTGCATTGAACGAATATGATGAATCAGCACCGAGAATCTTAACATTGTTCTCGTACCAACCACTGAAAATGTATCCTTGTTCAGGTATTGCGTTTACTTCAACAAGACTATCTTTTATATAAATGCCTGTTCCTGAAACTGCTCCTCCAGAAGTCCCTGTATTTAAAGTTATTGAATAATCGGGATAGACAATATACTCTGAATGGTTGTTTGAATAATCATATTCCGTTTCTGTGGGTTCTAGTGACAGATATACATAGTTAGGTTCTTCACTAACTGCTGGCACAGAATTAGATTCAGTTAAATTGAACGTACAAACAACTTCTTCTCCTGGTTGAATTGATGCAAGTTCTTTAGTCTCAAGATTTATTCCACTGTACGAATCTAAATAAAAACTCAAATTAGATGTATTTACAACATCATAGCCTTGATTCTTAATTGTAACATTAAGTTCTCGACCTAAATCGCTTCTGACCTCTTCCATAGATTCTATCATTAAATCAGGAAAGCCAACAGACAAGGTAGTTTCGTTATCTGATTGATTAATGTCATCATATTGCTGTGGTAAGATTTTCACCTTGTAATCTGTTCTTGTAATAGGTTCGGGTAATGTGAACGAGAATTCTATATTGGAATACTCATTTACTCCAACTTCCTTTTCGATACTATTAGATTGAACTATGTTTCCATTTGAATCAATAATATTTACAAGGAACTGATTAATAGGTAGTGAACCACGATTGTATATATCAGCGGTTAATGTAAGTTCTTCATTAGGAGCAATATTACCACTGAGACCTAATTCGGATATTATCGAGATATCACAAAAATCTTCCTCTGCTTTTTGAATCAGACCTAATGTTCCGTAATGATTATCATCAGTTGGTTCTTCTAGTATTTCAGCATTGCAGTATGACAATTCGATATTTCCATCAGATGTTAAGCAAGCATCCCAACCTCTAATAACACCACTGACCGTTGTGATTGGTCGAATGATTCCATAAGAGTTTGATTCACTATCAAAGTCAGTTGCATAGAAGTCAACTTTTGTTTCATCCGCTAATGTCCATACGATTGATTTATCTCCATTATCATTTCCGATAACATTTATTTCGGTAACTGTACCATCAAATGTTTGAACCGTTTGTTTTGTGGATATATCTCCGTTTGTTACGCAGTTAATTGAGTTTTCACTAATCCAATATATCTCGTCATCCAAGATATCTACCGAATAATCGTGTACATCATCATTTGTAAACTCTGTTGTTTCGGTTCCATCATAGTAGAATATTTCTAAATCTTCATCAAGATTAGATTTAGCAGAATAAACAACGATATTTGAATTGTTTATATATCCTGTTTCAATACTATTTATTGTTGACAAATCCGATGCAATATTTTCAATACCTTGCCAAGAACCGTCAATGAATTGTCGTCTGTGAATTGAGTTTGTTCCACTCATAACAAGAGAGTCGTTATTTGAGTTTTCTTGCCAAACAACAGAAACATTAGTACCTGAAGATGCTACAGAATATGTCATTTCCAAGTTCTGATTATAAGATGTAGTGGCTGTAGTATTTTCCATTGCTGTACCATTCCAATGAGAATAATATAACTCCATTTTCGGTGACATTTGTTCCAAAGTTACGCCTTCACTAAATGTAGTATTGGCATTTTGCCAAAGGATGTGAACACCGCCTGTACCATCGGGTTGTATTTGTGCTTCGAAATCGGCGGTTCCATCATCTAAAACAGGCTCAGGTGTACTCCATGTAGTGCCATTGTAAATACTGTACATTAATGTAGTACGATTTTCAGCGGAGCGATTTTGTGCATCATCAATATATGTCATAAATAACTGACCATTACCAAGGTCAATTATTTTAGGTGCTGCATAAACTTGAACTCCTGATTTGAATACATTCGAGTTATCTGTGTAGGACAAGACGCTTGCTGGTGATAGTGGCTCGATGAAGGTCATATCATTTAAACTTTCTATTGAAAGTGTTTCTTCTGATTGTGGATATAGTTTTACATTTGAAAATTCCCAGTCATCCCGACCACTCCAAAACAATGTATTCCATTCAAAGAAAAAACTACCTGTTAACTCTGCTTCAAACGATTCTCGTAGTGACTTGAATGGGATACGAGCTAAACATTCTAATTCACCACTTAGTCCAGCATATGCTCGTGCAATATATAGATTGCCTTCAATGCCTATACTTGGTTTAACTGAAAAAATAAGCTCTCCATTAGCACTTAATTCTTTTGAATCTTTTATTATAAGTTGTAGTTTACCTTGTAAGCTTCCTTCAATTTGGAGTTTGAGATAGAGCGTTGGAACAATAGGATATGAGGTGCTGGCTTTTGCAGTTGCCATCAAGCCTAACATTCCCTCAACGACTTGACCATTATCTTTTATTTTTGCATAACCTATAAAATATCCGTTAAAATCAAATCCGACTTTAACGCCTACATCATATAAACTACCTTTAAAGCTGTCTCGTAAAGAAGTGTAGGATGTATTTGGTTGTCCTATTTTGTAAAATGTCTTTTTCACCTGTTCATAGGCTTCGTTACATTTGTTAACTTTCTCTCTGGTTCCACCAATTTCGGTTTCTGCACCGGATAATCGTATTCCAAATAAGACTTTTGTAGCTTTTTCTTCGTGGTCATACCATGTTTCAAGTTGTGCAAACTTGGTTTCAAATGATATATCAAATTGAAAAAGAGGAACTTCTTCTCCCATAATATTAACAGTGGGACCAATTAAAACATCGTTATCTGATGTTCCTAGATTTTCTACAACATTTATGTCTTCACTTTGTATTTCTTTCAACCAAGATACGCCATCATCTCTGCCGGAAACACCATCTTTATCAATCTCAAAATTACCATCAGCACTTGAAATTGTTAAATAATTTCCATTTTTATCCTTATTACCAAATTGGTCAAAAGCCCAGTTGGGCGGAATTTTAAAACCGAGATTACCGCTAAATCCTGTTGACATATTTCCTACAAAACTGCAATAAGCGTATCCTTTTTCAGAAACACGGGAGCAAACATTTCTTGCACCATAAATGCCTACCTTGTATGCACTTGAGCTTGACACCTCATCATGTACTTCTTTAAAATACGGAATAATATTTGATGTGATTTGGTAATCCATAGCATCAAAATCAACAGCAAAATAAATGATTGTTCCATCGGGTAAGCCAAGTGCTTTAGCGGCATTAACGGCAGCCTTACCGTCAAGTTGTCCGTTTTTAGCAGTAAAATCACTTTGTTTTGTTCCGCCATCTTGATATATAGGAAAAAATTTCAAACCGGCTTCAAGAATTATTTCTGCTTCTTCACGGGTCAAAGCCTTGTCAATTCCACCGCCATATGTACCGGTTAAATATCTACCTATATATTCATATCCATTCTCAACTAAAGCTTGGGCTTTTGCTTCAGTTAGAATTGTTGCACAGTCTGCGGCAGTTGCGTTTCGATATATATCTCCACAACTAATGAATAAGGATAGCCATGTACCAGTATTAGCCTGCCCCGTAATCTTGATTGCATGATGTTCCTGGAATTCTCGGATAGCTTGTTTGGTAGCATTGTCATATACACCATCAAAATCGCCATCGCCAAAACCGTTAACAAATAAAGCAAACTGCATAAGCATGATAAAATTTTGAATCTCTTTGTTTGTGTAAAAATCTCCACTTGCAGTATCCGAATATTTTCTTGCGGCGTTTTCATCGGTTCTGTCATATGGAATTGTAGGACAACAAAGTTTAGTTGTGTTTCCAAAGTTACCCGTAGCAACACCGACAGGCAATCCTTCTTCTGCTTGTAAAGCATAAACAAGAGCTTTATTTGTGTTTCGACCATATACACCGTCGCATGGATTCAATCCTGTATATTCTTCATAATTACGATTGAGCCATTGTTGAAAATTACGAATTTTAGAATCACTACCATATGATGCAGGTAATAGCTTGAAGCTATCCATTGACATAAGGGCTTTCATAATGTTTAAAGATACAACACCATCTTGTTCATTTAAACCCGCATCTTTTTGCACTTGTTTAATTGCGTTCTCAACATCTTCGTCAAAAACAGCATTAAATGTTACAACACCGTCACTATTCATAGATATGTTATATCCTGGGGAATATCCCTTACACCACAACGCACCTTGCAGGATAGCATATTTATTGTCTGTTACACCATCTTGTCTTCGTAAAATGTTCTCTGAGTATAACCTGCTTGTTGTAGAACCAAAGTTATTAGATAAGCTCGTTATTCCAAGCTCGTGTTGTAAAGCTCGTATAAGGCCATAAATTGTATTCCAACCTGTCTTGCCATTCTCCGTAACAGGATTAAACCCGTCTACATCACCATATTCTTGATTTAACCATTTTTGTGTTAAATAGACCATATCATCTCCTGGCAAATCATCTGCTATGGGTGAGACTTCATAATTATTTGTTACCTGTGGGTATTCAACACAATTGATATCAGCAGTTTCAGGAAAATAATCATCTGAAATTTCTACTGAATCATCAGCCAAAATAAACTGACTGTCCTTTCTCATATCAACAATTTCAGCGTTGTTTAAAGCTTGTGTAATTTCTTCTTCTAAAATCACAACTTCAGGTTGTGCCAAACTTTCAATGCCTGAAGCAATGGCTGACATTATAGGGCTTTCTAATGCCAATAGAATTACAAGTGCTAAAACAATTGAAATTGTTGATTTGAAAAAAATCCTGATCTTTTTCACAATAATCCCTCTTTTCATTTTTACCGTAATTTTTCAAAAAAATAGACAACACACCATTTCTATTTTTTTGAAATAAAACCTTTATTCACCAATAAATAAAACACCTCTCTATCCAATTTGGGTATACTATATTAATCGAATTTTGATATGATTTTGTGACAAATGCTTCGAATGATATCAGACAAGTGATTAGTGTAAATAGTGCTTATTATTCAGACTGTTGCAACAAAAAAAGAGCCACCTACAACCAATGGACAACTATGCCCTTTAGTTGGTAGGTGGCTCCTATCATTACGATAGGGGAAAGTGAACTACTCACTTGAAAATATACAGCAGAAAAGATATTCTATAGTGTATTTCTAAAATTATATTTATCTAATACTTCTTTTTTCCTCTGCGTTGTGATTTCGGTATAGATTTCTGTAATTGCAACACTACTGTGACCCAACAATTCTTGTACGGAACGCAAGTCTGCACCGTTTGATAATAAGTTTGTTGCAAATGTATGACGTAAGTAGTGAGGGGTGGAGGAAGGATTTATTCCGGCATTTTCTTTAATTCGTTTGTATATGTATTCAATACCATGTATTCCAAGTTGATTACCACTTCGATTCACAAAAAGTTTATCAGTGGAGATATTCATTTCTTTTCTGATATTCAACCATTTGTTAAGGTTGTTCCATGTCTCATCACAAGAAATGTATATCAATCGTTGTTTACGACCTTTTCCATGAATAAGCAAAGTCTTTTCAGATGCGATAATATCATCCAATGAAATTGCTGATGCTTCACCAATTCTGATGCCTGTGCTTATTAACACATCTATTAGTGCTAAATTTCTTGAAGTTCGCAATACTTCAGGATTGCTCTTAGCTGAGTTCCTTTCTGCTGTTGCAGTTTTAAGAAGCTCGGCTGTTTCTGCTTTTGATAGAATTTTAGGCAATCTTCGTTCTTTGCGAAATTTGAAATGACAGTTTTGATAATAGTTTTGTTCTATGAGATTTTTGCTGTATAAAAACTCAAAAAACATTTTTAAAGTTATCAACTTACGACTAATTGTTGTGTCACACAAATGTCTGTCCTGTGACAGATAAGATACATATTTGACTAAAATATCGTTGTCAATCTCACTACCACAAAATTTAATAAAATCATTCAAATCAGAACTATACGCAAGACTGCTGTATTCCGATATATTCTTTGTGGATTTCATAACAGAAAGACACTCTTCCGCATAAAAGTTCAAGTTCTCCATATAAAAACACCTCATAATTTGATAAGATACGACCTATTTTATCAAATTATGAGGATTTTTGTTAGTTTTCTTACAATAACTATAAATTATTTTAAGTATTAATAAGGATGTGCTTAGTATGCATAATGAAAATTTAGACAAAATAATTTCTCTAATTTGCAATTCAAATAAAAAGATATGTTTATTTCTTGGTGCAGGTGCAGATATAAGTAGTGGTGGTAAATCTTTCCTTAATGTAAAAAAAGAAACAATATCTAAATTTTCCGAACACAATCCTGAATTTTTAAAAGAACATATAATAAATCAATATTTTGAAGAAACTATTGATTCTCCTAAAAATGTTAGTTTTAGAGAAGCAATTTTGAGTGACATTAATGAAAGTACCAATATTAAAATTTCAGATGGATATAAATTTTTAGTTTTATTGGCAAAATATGGGTTTATTGATGCAATTATAACGACTAATTTTTATGATTATTTAGAAAAAGCTCAACAAGAGATGGGGATGGATGTTTTTGATGTATTCAGTAATAATGATAATAAAAACTTATCTATTCCTAATATTTATCCACAAAAGACACTATATCTGAAAATACATGGAGACGTAAATCGTAAATATGTATCTCATATTACTACAGAAGAAATCAATAGTAAGTCTTACCCAAAAGCACTAAAAAATATTTTGAGAGAGTATTTAAAAAATGATTTAGTAATTTTTGTGGGTTATAGTGGACTTGATACAATGGTAACCGATTTGATTAAACCCATATCTCGTAATATGGAAACCACTTTTTGGATAAATCCATCATATAATAATGATTCAGAATTAATTAGTTTATTATCTCATAATTTAGTTTTAGGTAAGTATTCATTTGACGATTTTGTAATACGATTAGGACTAAAAAAACTAAATAATATTAATTGTGAGATACAAGATTCAACTTTCATATACACTTGGGTTAAAGCAAAAACTCATAATAGCATTTCTCCTATTCTAAAGAGCACAAAAGTTAATATTGAAAGAGCAGAACTATCAGAATTGAAAAAATCAAACAAAATTTGTGTTATCTCAGGGAAAGCAGGAATTGGAAAAACATATCTTATAGAGCATTATATTAAACATTCAAGTAAAAATGATATATTATACATAAAATTAAATTATGACCCTAATGTTCCTATCATATTAACAATAATTGATAAGTTGGGTTTTACAACGAACTCACCATTCTCATTGTTATATAATTTATGTAATTGGTACTTAAATCAAAAGAAATATTTGACTTTTATTATTGATGAAATTCCAGAAGAAATCAATCAAAATTTAGAAGAATTTATTGCTTTTGTTGATGTGACAAAATTCAATAAAAACATCAGTTTTATTTTGCTAACAAGAGGTTCTAATATAAAAAATAAGTTATCTTCATCTCTTTTAAATTTAAGTGTTACTCCGATAGAAATGAAACTTTTTAATGAGGATAATGTGAAAGAATTAGCAGAATGCTATGATGTGCAGAAATATGTTACCAAACTTGATATAAACTATTTGTTGGAACCATTTATTTGTGATTTAGTTTTTTCATTTATATCAAAACCAGCTAATACACATGACAATATTTTTAACGTTATTGAAACAGCTTTATCTGAAAGGTATGACAAAAATCCCCAAACATTTCACGACGAGCTTATATTAATAGCACAGGCAGAATATACACAAAATGCATTAGAAAAAGAAAAAATCGAATATTTATTTGATTCTGGATTAATTTCTTCTATTTCACCTCATTATTACAAACATGAGGCTTTTAAAAGTTATTATCTCAGTCGTTATCTATTTAGGAATCAACTTGAAAAGAAAAAGTGCATAAAAGAATTAATAAATATATTTGAGACAAAGCAAACTACGGATACATTGTTTTATCACGCTTGTGTAATGCATTACACAATATTAGAGGACAACTCAGATATAATTCAACGATTACTTGAACTAAATAAAATTATAGAAAAGTGTTGCAATTCTATTTCATTAAAGTTTTGTAAAACCTGTTTGATTTATTTTGCCGAAAAAAATTCAAAAGAATTCTACCATTCACTTAAGGACATCAAAGAATCTTTAAGCGAAGAAATGGTAAAGTTAATAATTGAAAGTACTCAAGTAATGCTGAATGATGAGTTTTATTACAAAACATTATTCTTGTTTCAAGAAAATACTCCGTTTGCCTATGAATCAGTGATATATAGTATTGACCGCTTTTGTGAAAAGGTATCTATAATGGAGATTAATAATGAAGAAAGCATATACTTTGAAGAATATTTTGATTTTGCGTTTTCGGGTTGTCCATCAATAAAACTATATAAAATTTTGTATGCATTAATGCGTACAAAATATGAGAAAAAGGAATATAGGTACGCAAATAAACTTCACAAAATACTGTATGAGATAATAGGCAAATGCTCAATTGAAGAAATAATGAATGTGCTTCGTAAATATTCATATAACATATTATTTAATGCTGATGATATAGAGGCTGATTTTAATGCAATATCTCAAACAGATGAACTTATTCAATTAGTTTATGATGTTTTGAATGGTAAAATACTTGATGTTAAAGAATACACATATTTAATTGACATAACAAATGATATTAATAACATGTGCATATTTATGCTGTCAAACTTAATTGTTGTTCAATCAATGACATATGACAAAAAAGCTACTCTATCTGCAGCCATAAAAATTATTAATACTCGCAACGATCTCGCTCCTCAAAATATAGATTTTTTATTGAGTTCTATATTTATGTCACTCTACTATTTAAATCCTCATGAACGAAAAGATTTCATTGAGTTCTTTGAAATGGCATATGACAAATATGAAATGCTTCTATTTGAACAGCCTACCAACATTCGCAAATCAACCTCCAAAAGATTTTCACAAGAGTTTGAACAGATTTTTGAAGACGGATTTAATCCATTAGCATTTTTGTTTTATACATCAAATCTTGAGGATGATGAAAATAGATTGAATCAGTATTGGTCCATGTGTGAGCAATTATGCAAGTCGGGTAATATTAATAAAATTTTAAAAGTTGTGCATGCAATTGGTCAAATGATTAGTCTCTTCCCACGAGAAGGATTTCTTGCATTGCAAAGGGTAGCGCAATATCGCAATCATGATATTATTAAGAGAGGCATTATTCGTGTGCTTCAAGAAAGCAGTACACGATACCCAATTGAAACTGAACTGTATATTGAGCAAAATACCAACTTTAATGACATCGATTTAATACAACCCTATGAAAAAGTAAAAGATACCATGATACGTAGTCGAACATTGGAACAGTTACATTGGAGTAGGCTGTTATACTCTTTCAAATCGATGGATTACGACATAATCAGAGTGATTTTACAAGGAGTAACTAAAACGAATACTTTATCGGTATTTATTTTGAAGTTGTTAAATCAAGATAATATCTAAACAAAAAATTAAACAAATTGATTTCTTGCTCAGAAATATACAAACTTGGTGAGAGCATAAGTTGGCTATTAAACATTCCTCCCGTGGTTAGAATTAATCCGTAGTTTTTATTTTTTACTAATACGGGGTTATTCAAAGCATTTTCTACTAAATTATAGGCAAAATGCGGATTAGGCTCTTTTGTATCAGAATTTATAATATCTATTCCTATAGCATGTCCTTTTCCTTGTATTCGGCCAATACAACTATAATCTTTGGCAATACTTTTTATACAATCTAATAATGTGTTAGAACTATTTTGTATTGTTTTCTCAAATGACTTATCATTAATTAAGTCAAAAGTACATAATCCAAGTGCTGTGGCTAAAGGATGTCCTGCATAAGTACAATGTGTAGAGCCTGTAGGCCACTTTTGTGGTGATATAATATCCTCTTTAGCCCAAATCCCCGACAAAGGCCATAACCCATTAGTAATTGCTTTACCAAATATAATTATATCAGGTATAAAATCGTAATGTTCGAAGCTCCACAACTTGCCAGTACGATAGAAACCCATTTGAACTTCATCTGCAATGATCAAAACCTTGTGTTGTCGTAATATTTCAACTAACGATGCAAAATAATTGTGATGCGGAAAAACATAGCCACCTCTACCTAACACAGACTCAAAAATAAATCCAGAATAAGAAGAAAGTCCAGAAGCTGTGTCATATATTCCTGAAAACTCGCTTTCAAACAATCTACTAAATTGTTTGAAACAATATAAAGCACATGTATTTTTCTCTTTGCCATATGCACAACTATAACAATTAGGAAAAGGTATTCTAGTTGTATTAATCACACTTCCAAATTGTTTAGTGTAACGATAACTCGAACTAACACTTGATGCAGCCATGGTACGACCGTGATAACCACCTTCAAAGGCAAAAAAGTTTTTCTTCTTATTATAGTTAATTGATAGTTTTAATGCGTCATCTACTGCCTGAGCACCTCCAACAGTGAAATGTACTCGTCCTTTTGCTCCATATTTTTCATACATATATGTACATATTTTTTCTGATAACTCAATTCTTTGTTTACTCATAAATTCACCCGCCAAACACGGAAGAGTTTGACTGTTTTTTTGTAAACACTCAAGGTGCTTTTTATTTCCATACCCAAAATTGGCAGCACTATTAAACATCTGCATATCTAAATAGTGAGTATTATGTTCATCAACTAAAAAACTACCTTCAGCTTTGTAAAATATTTTTTTAGGAAAGTGTTTACCTGATGTATCCCCTTGTGAACAATACACTTTTTCTTTTTCTAACAATGTCATATAAAAAAACTCCTTATATTTCTTACAATAATTTATAGTTATTGTAAGTTTTTGAATATTTTTTGTCATAAAATCATTTTTGTTCTTTTACATCTATTTTTGCAAATATGCCATCTTCAAATTGTGTGTCCAATATGCTTTGTAAATCTTTAGAAAAGCTATTCATTTTTTCGTACTCGTTTTTTCTAATTAAATTAATGAAAGAAACAAAGCCGAATAAAGTTACAATGAAGAAACATAAAAGCATTATAGCGACAAAGCCATATGCTAAAATCACATTAATATCGATTTGATTATTCAATATAACCGTTAATACAGTTAAAATAACGGGTATAATTAGTGTTTGAATAAAACGCATTATAATATCAGTTGTTCTTTGCTGTGTTTCTGCATATTTTTCTAATCGACTATTCATTCGAGATTTTAATTCAACTATATCTTTTGCCTCAACAGAAATTAAAGATTTTCTCAACCATATGTATAATGCTTCACAATATTTTTTGTGTTCTTTTATATCTTTATCACTATTCTTAATTTCGTAATGCTGTGCGTATAAAAAAACTATTAGTGAAACAATGGTTTCTATTCCTAATGCGATAAAAAAGTATTGTCTAATTTGCTCTATACAGAGAACAACTACAGCACATATTGCGGATAATATCAAGGCTATCAAGAGCCCTAGCATAACCTTTGGTATTTTTTTAAGAGCTTCAGATACTGGTATTTTATTATCTTTCAAATATTTTAAATAACTTCTATATAACAATAACTCCATAATTATACATTCCTTATATTTATTTAATAATTGTGTTTATTTTAAGTTATCTCAGGCTAAGAGATGACTTTTTCTTTTATGACGTTTTCTATCACAAACAACTTACAATAACCTCTTATTATTGTGAGTTTAATAAATTAAAGTTTTCGTTTGATTAGTAATCTTTTTCTATAGTTTAGTAATTAAAATGAGGAGCAAATATGAATCCTATAACAAAGTTAAATTCTTTTGTATTTTCCATATCTACATCTATTGTATATTTTGTGTGGAATGAATTGTCAAAAATAACTTTTGAAACAAAATTTATAAATATTCTATTAACTTTAGTTGTATCAATAAGTTTTTATAGATTGTTATATAAATTAGGACTACTTTTATGTGAGAAAAATGATTTAATAAAGAAACTTATTTTAGGTAAAAATTATTTTCACGGTATTTGGGTAGGTTTCTATATTTATAAAGATGTACCTACTTTATATTATGAAATTTTTGATCAAACAGTAGAAAAGCTTACTATTACTGGTAGAGCTTTTGATATCGAAGGTAATTATAAAGAGAGTTGGACGATTGTAGACCCATACATTAATGTTGAAGAATCAAAAATGTCATATTATTATGAAACAACAGAAACAGATAATAATTCAATTAATATTGGCTTCGTAAAAGCCAATATTGTGTTTAAAAAACAGGCAGAAGCTATCCAAACCGAAGGATTTGCAATAGATAGTGATGATACTATTAAGGTGTTCTTTTTTGATATGAAAACAAATTGCAAAGTAAATAAAATTATTAAATCAAAAGATTTTTATAATAAAGAACTATATGATAAAGCAATGCAGTTGTACAGCAACAATTGCAAGCACTTCATTCCTTAATTTGTTATTCACAAAATAGTATTTAAAATGATTGGTGATTTTAGTTGGCTTTTATTGATGATATAAATAAATTGGATGATATATTTGAATATGAAAAAAAGAAGGAAAAAGAATATGGCACCACCATTCATAATGTATCACATTGGGATTCATCTACCAATTTCCAACAAATAATGAATCGAGTGCTAGTCTTACCTAAATCGTCAATGCCATGGAACTACTGCTACACATATTCCTTATCTAAAAAAACACGAAAAGGTGTTTTAAAGCATTTAGGTGTACCAGAAACACTCTTGAATGACAAGATGGGATTGTTTTTGCCATCAAGTACATTGTCGATTGTAAATCTTGTGAATTTATTAGTACATAAGAATAAAAAGAAATTATGTATATTGCATCCAGCATATTTTAGTGTCGAACATTGCTGTGATATGTTCTCCCTGAACTATTCCATCGAATATATATCCTTTGTTAATGGACATGCTATAATTCCAATAAAAAAAATATTAGAAAGTGGATATGATTGCATTTGGATAACATCACCAATATTTTGCACAAGTGTATATTTTGATGACTCTGAAATAGATAAAATTATTCAACTACACAAAGCTGGTATTACTGTTATCATTGATGAAAGTTTAGCTCTACCTGACAAGGAGTTAGTGCGTTTTGTACCTATTGACAAGAATATTTTTTTCATTTACAGTCCCCATAAAGCGATTTCAATAAATGGTATAAAATTTTCTGTTATTGTATGTGATAAATCATATGATGATTTTTTGGAACAATGGGTTGATGTTTTTTCAGGAGCTCTTTCTAGTTCCAATCAAGATGCCATATTACATTATATTTCACAAAATTATATATTTGATTGTTATCCTGAATATATAAAATATATCGATGATTCAAAATCTAAAATTGAAAAAATTGTTGCAAAATATGTTTTTGCACAAATGCTGCCTAACTCTTGTGGACATTATATAACTATTTTTATTGAGACTTCCATAAACAACACAAGTGATATGATAAGTTTAGCAAAAAACATTATAAATAAATGCCACACATCAATTATTCCGGGAGAATTGAACGGTTTCAACCCTATATCAAAATTTTGCTTTAGAGTAAATTTGACGGGAAATATCGATCAATTATGTAGAGACATTGAAAACATTTTGAATTTTTTCAATCAGTTTTTGGATTCTCAAAAGTGATTGTTATTGATTTAATATTTTTATTGTTGTATCCATAAAAATCAGCATTATCATTTAATCCATTTTCTATAATTATGCCCGTTACATTTGCAATTATTTGACTGATAAAAGGTTCAACTGGTGTTATATGTGGAATGACTATTGATTGATTGAACGAATTTATATTCGTTATTTGTTCAGCACTCATTTTGTCCACATTAATATTATGATGATTTTTATCGTTTTCATTTTTCATTTTATCCTTTTTATTAATAGCGTTAATTATAAAAGGAGTTATGCATCCTAACAATGAAATAAATGCACTAAAATATGGAAGTAAAGCTTCGGCAACTTCAAAATTTTCTATAAAAGAACCTTGCTTTGCATAATTCAGTTTTGTAATATTGGCATTTGGATAATATTTTTTTCTAATCTGTTCGAGTATTGTTACAAGTTGGACGGCTGGCGCAATTGAATAAATAATTTCAACTTCAACATTTTTATTTAAAGAGAGTTGACTAGGAAGATTGTTCAATTCAACTTGTAATTGGTTTTGGAATTTTTGAAATCTGAAATATATTTCATTAGCATACTCACGGATATATGGTAAAGTTTGACTATATGCGACACTTTCTTCGGTATTCTCAATTAACATTGTAAGGCACTGCCATATTTTCATCTGTACAAATTGAGAAATCGCGTTCTTTTCATTTAAGTATTTAGTTATTATTTTTAAAAACTGGATTTCGTCGTTTTTCACTAGAATATCTTGCCTTATCATCTGGCACATCGCTTTAACACAACCCAAAATTGCTAAATCATGATAATCATCTACTAGATTTATATGTAGAATTGCCGCATTAATCAAAAAATAATTGTTAATAAAGTCTGCTTCAATTTCTTCAAGATTAGATTGTTTAATCAAGTCAGTTAGTACTCTTTTTGAGAAACCAAAATTATATCCAAGCAACATAGGGTTAATTTGAACATTAATAAATTCACAGTTTTCAAATATTTGATAGTAAAACGATTCTGTAAAACTAGTATTTTTAATTGTACAGTTTTTAAAAGTGTTAAGTGTGATTGTACTACTATCTACTGGGAATTGCTCAAAAATACAGTTGACAAATTCTGTGTTTGTAAGCGTTATACTTTCAAACATACAATTTTCAAATGTGCAATTTATAAAAATGGAATTAGTTATGGTTGAGTTACTAAAATCTACTCCAATAAATTTACAATCATTATTCCAAAGTGAGCACATATCGGCTCCTTGCATATTGCAATTTGAAAAAGTAGTTGCAATAAATTTGGAACTTAAAAATGATACATTCGTAAAATTATTGTTATACAATTCTCCAGCATCTATTGTAGAACTTGACAGCTCAAGTGAATTAGCATCAATCTTGTTTAAAATTAGATTATTAAATAAGTAAAAATTCAGTTTAGCGAAAGGTTTAAATGGCTGGTTGTTATAATTTGTAATTTCTTTCATTATTAAGCTCCTTTATTTTGTGAGGTATTATGAGATTACGCATTGATAGTATTAAAAGTTTGCCAACTCCGTGTTATTTAATTGATTATGATTATCTTTTGAATAATATTAAATTAGCCAAAAAGCGCTGCGAAGATTTAAATGTAAAAATGCTTTTATCAATTAAAGGCTTTCCGCTTTACTCCATATTCAAAGATATATCACCTTATTTTGATGGTGTTTCTGCTTCTAGCTTATTTGAAGCAAAAGCAGGACAACTTATGAAGAAAGAAGTTCATATACATTCTCCTGTTTATAGTGCAATCGATTTTGAAGAAATATCAAGTATATGTGACCATATTGTATTCAATTCGATATCACAATTGAAAATTTATGGTCCTAAAATTGATGAATGTAAAAAAATTGGATTACGAATTAATCCAGAATACTCCGAGGTGGCAATTGAGAAATATAATCCTTGTTGTGAATATTCACGATTTGGTGTAACACAGGCAAATCTATGCAATAATACATTACCAGAAATAGGTGGTTTGCATATGCACACTATGTGTGAAAACGAAGCAGAATCATTTGCACGCATTATTAATAAGACATCCAATAAATTTAACAAGCTTTTCGAGAAAATCTCCTGGATAAATTTGGGTGGTGGCCAACTTATAACTGAACCCAATTATAATCTTGAATGTTTGAAAAAACCCATTAATAATCTAATAAATAATTACAGATTAAAAATATACATCGAGCCATGTGAATCTCTTGTATCAGAATCGGGGTTTCTCGTTGCTACTGTTTTAGATATAATTGACAATGGTAAGCTCATAGCAATTTTAGACACTTCGGCAGTTTGCCATATGCCAGAAATTTTAGAAATGCCATATACGCCTGATATTGAATATCCTACCAATTCAAGAGATTGCAAATATCCATATATTATTGCAGGAAATAGTTGTTTAGCTGGTGATATAATAGGTGAATATTTTTTTGAAAATCCACTTAAGATAGGAGATAAAATAGTTTTTTCAGAAATGGGAGCATATACCTTTTGTAAGGCAAATTATTTTAATGGAATTAATTTGCCAACTATTGCATTGTATAAAAACAATTCTTTATTTCAAATATTAAAACAATATAATTATGAGAATTATAAATCAATATACTAGAAAAACAGTTCATATATTAAGGGAGTAATATAACTTACAATAATAAGAGGTTATTGTAAGTTGTTTGTTTTATTTATCAAAACTTTTTCAAATGTAAATAGGTTTTACTATTTCCATTTAAAAGAATTCTAAATAAAAATTTCTTATTTATATATAAATCGAAATGAAATCATTTTTTGTGACAATTAAAACAATCCTTTTGTGATAGGATTTGTTGAAAATTGTCGAGAATTTGATTGAAAATTAGCCGATGGTGGAGGCCCATCGGTCTTTTGTGGAATGATTATGATTTAACTTTTGAATTATTTGGGTGCAGGTAATCGTATTTTCATTTAAAAATTCGTCACTCTGAACGGAATAAAAAGGTGTAAGTCATACGGAACAGTACCGTTCAGAGTGACTTTTTATTATATCAGTAGGATTCTGACTAAATCTTACTGTAAAATACATGATTTATTATCTAATATAGTTTTTAATATGTAGATAAATGGTGTTTTATATTTTAACTCTAGTTTATTCTACACCTTTTGATATTAATTGTAAGATGAAATGCAAAAAAGTAAAAAAACACGACAGAAAAATTACAATTGCTGAGTTTTTTTACAAAAGTTTAGCCGGTGGGGTGGATTGGCCCCATCGGCTTTGGTGTGTGATATTAAGTTTTAGTTATAAATCTTGTTGGGTATAAAAAAATTATGTTTTTGTGTTTATATATGTATTCTAACTTTCGACGAATTTAATTATTATTCTAGATTATAATGATTATAGTGATAATTTATTTTAAGAAATAATCTAATAAAAATCTTTTTTGTAAATTTTGGGTATTAGTTTTTATTTGTGGCATATTATAAGACTAGAAGTATTTCTTTTCATATTCTTGTAAGTGAATTATACATACCATTATGGAAAGAAAAAGAAAAGGAGGTTGGGAATCAATGAACGATATAAATGATTTTCTAAAATTACTTATTATTTTTATGTTTTTCGTATTTTTGCGATAATCATTTGAAAGATGATACAAATAAATTTAATAGGTAATAACGCAACAGGACGAGGTGTTAGCCTCGTCCTGTTGGTCGATATTAAGATTTATCGAACACAGAGCACCGTCCCCTGTGCACTGACACAGATGAACCGTCCCCTGTTCATTGGTTCTTTTCTAACCATTCAAAAGCAAAAGACATTACTTTTTCATAATCAACCTTTAACACTCCACTATCTCCTTTGTCTCCAATCGTAAGGTTAACTAAATCGTTGTCAGACATAGCGACTATACTGATATATGAACCATCATTTTTTAAAATATAATATCCAATTATATTTTCTTCATTTATTTCATTCAATGTTGCATGTCCGTCTTTTACATAGCTTGATTTTTCAAGTTGACGAATTTCTTCATTATATATTTCTTTCACAGCCCATCTTGGACAATCCCTCATCCATGTGTAAAAAGCAATGCCCTGACCAGCACCGATTATTTCACCATCTGTGGTAGCCGTATTATCATGGAAAGCATATAACGGACCACTTGTAATTGTTGCGGCAGGTAATGTAGTAGCAAAATATGTAGCATTTAAAGTTAGGGATGCCGTATCAACATCAAGATTAGTATAATTTTCAATGGTAAAATCCTTAAAGTCATCTTCTAAAACATTGATTGTTAAATACATAGAAAACGATGACCAAAAAGACAATAATATGCAAACTATAACTACGATTATAGCTGTTAAACGATAAATTCTCTTGTGTTTCTTTGGTAATTTTGATGAAACATCAGAATATTTTTTAAACTCAATTTCAGAATTGTATGCACCATGAATATACACTATTGTACGGATTATTTTAGAAAGTCCTATCATGAGAAAAATGGGTAATTCTAAAGTTGACGCTAACACAATACCACTCGCTGAACTAGTGTCAAGGCAATACGAAGCTATTGCTATTAGCAATACAAATGTTATTGTTTGATAAATAATTTTTCGTATAATCACCTTATCATTTGTCATATGCCTACAACCTCTAAATATTTCTCAGGTTTTAAAGAGGATTTTACAAGCAATTTTGCTTGTATTTTAGTCCATCTTTTTTCTATTATAGCAAAAGCAATAGCGCCTGATATTGCTTTTGCATTCATATAATATTCGTAAATATTATCACTTTTTTGTATCTTTTGAATCACCATATTTCCTGAAATTTGCACACTCAATGCACCCGCCTCAAAAATAGATAATCCAATTAATTTTTCAAGGGTGGTTAATTCGGGAGGTTTAGGACCTGTTGGACGTAGATGTGTCCAATACACATCATATTGGGGTGGTATAGGTCCAGAATCAAAAGCATTTCCTATACCATCTATCATAATTTTAAACATACTGACATTCCAATTAGCTAAATTTTCAGACTCTGTGATAATATAATCATTCCAACTTTCAGTACTTCCAACAATAATTCTACCTACTTTATATTTTCTATCATCTTTATCATAAACAGCTATTCGAGAATATAACAAACCGAATTCGTCTATGTCGTAATCAAAAGCAACACACTCACAAGTTAATAATTCTCTATAATCATCATTCATTTCCATTGCTCCAGCCGTAGCGCAAAGCACTGCCAAAGCTAAAACGACTTCCGATATAACTTCTTCCGAATCATACCCTGTATAATCCACCCTATTAACCGGATTATTCGCACAATACGCGAACAGATTCGCATTATGTGTTTCACCCTGAGTTGCAAGAAGAATTGCTGTGTCGTCACAGTTGAGGAAACGTCCCCATTCTGGGTTATAGTATCTGCTTTGGAGATAATACAGACCTGTTGTGAAATCGTAGTTATAGCCACGATAGGTAAGGGGACAAAGTGCAGTATAGATTATTGCCTCTTCTTCCGTCACACCTTCAGCAAGATGATATTCTATGTTGCCCCAAGGGTCGTAACTGTATTCCATAACAATATTACCGTCGTAATCGACCAAAGCAATTGCATCGCCCTGAAGATTACGAACAAAGCCGAAGCACGCACTACCACAAGTGAAGCCCTGTGGAATACCATTATCGTCATAGATTACCTTTGACGGAATAGGTCCTAAAGCTACCTCCTGATACTCGTTCATTATAGTACCTCTTAACATCAATGTTAAGTACTGTGATACTATTTTACCATCTGACCAAATATAGTCAACAAAATAATCAAGACTACCCTCGGCATTATACTGAATTTTTCTTGTGCGAAGTCCATCAGCATCATAATCAAATACTGTTTTACTGCCATCTTGTGCAATAATTTCCGTCAACTGCTTACCGTCCCAGACATAAGTCTGTCCGTCATAAGATGTTGGATTGCCAGCATTATCATAAGTGATTTTTTTGCCGTTATATGATGTAAGCAAATCGTCCCATACGATATTTTCATACTCTGATACAATTTCTTGCTTAACTGAACCTAATGAATTAGATAAAGTATAATCATAGATTTTTTCTGATACACGGTTTCCGCCCTTGTCATACTGATACACATAAGTTTTTGACTGAATATTATCATCAACACGAGTAAGCTGATTTGCCTCGTCATAAGTGTATCTGTAACGGAGATTTTCATTAGTTTTTTCTGTTCCTGCATATTCATGAGTTATGTTGCCATTTTCATCGTATTTATATGAGAAAACATAATCTTTTATGATGTTGTCTTCCATATTTTCGCCATAGGTTACATAACTTTGAATTGTATCTACTTGACCTGCGGCATATTCATTATTGTCTCCGTAGGTGTTGTAAGTATAATCTGTAACTACAGATGTAAAGTCTGTAGTTGAGGTATTAGTTAAATCACGAAGTTGGATTGCTTTTTGTTGTGTTCTACTTAATTTATCAGTAGTTTTAAGCAAATTAACCTGTGAGTCGTCATCACCGATTTGTGTGTTTGTTGTTGTATAACCTGTTATGGCATCTGTTTCACTTTCAAGTTCCCTTGTGGTATAAGCAAACAGACCACCTTCATATTCAATCAAGTTCCCCTCATCGTCATAACCTGAGTAATAATACAAAGTATCACCAAAGTAAACTTCTGTTGAATCCTCATTAAAGAATGTTGTTTTGTTTAATTTGGAGTCTATAATATAACTTACATTACCTAATGAATCATAACAATAGCGGAAGCGATTAGTTGTGCCACCGTCATAACTTACTGCGATTATTCGGTCATAAGAATCATATTCATAGTTAACGGTATCGCCATTACCATAAGTTATGCCTTCAAGACGGTTATGGTTTTCGCCTGTACCATATGCATATTCAGCAGAATTTGTATTTGTTAATGCATTTAATCCACTAACATATACTTTGCTAATATTTCCCCATTGGTCATACTTGATGTAATAAGTAAAATCATTATGGCTAATTGATGTTAAGCGGTCATCTGTATAACCATAATTTGTTTTTATTGCTTCAGGAGGTTCTTTTATTATCAAACCTTCTTCTGCAAGATTGGAAACAGGAGTGATAACCTGCGTTAATGCCCCGATTGCATTGTAGATATATTCAGTAGCATTGCCACGTGCATCGGTTACAGAATTGAGCACGCCATTATTCTGATTATAATTATATGTTATTACATTACCGTTTTCGTCGGTTGAGCTTGCCATATAATTACCGTTTGCACTGAAAGTACGAGCAGCAAACATTGAAAGATATTGTGAGGCATCTTTACCGGCAATTTTAATTGAAAGAAGATTGCCATATTCGTCATACTGAATATCAAACATCTTCATACAAGAATAGCAAGTGCAAGATTCTTCATTAGTGCAGGTACAAGTACATTCAAGATTTGTGCAATCGGAACAAATGCAACCTTTACATTCTGCACAATCACATTCTTCTTCGCTTGTGCATTCGCAAGGACAACCGTCACCATATTCACAGTTTTCACCACAAATGCACAAATCAACAGTTGTGACTGAACTTGCTTGTGTTTCGGCTTCAACAGTTTCTGTTGTTTCAACTTCTTCTGTCTCAACAAATCTAGGTTCAATTGTAAAGAATGGCATGGAAGTGCTTACTGCAGAAGAATTTTTTGTATATTCAAAAGATACTGTTAATTCTGTTGTATCTCCTTTGAGCATAACATATTCTTCTATAAATTGCCAATCTTCTATAAAATCTTTTGCAGATTTTTTAATAGTTTCTGTTATGAGTACCTGTTCGCCATTTTCATTAGTTGAAATGTATGAATAGGTCAATGTAAAACCTGCAAATCTGTCACCGCTGAAATCTGTAATATCAGGATAAAGTTTGGCTAACGTTCTGTCTGTATCGTTTGATACAACATCAGCCTTTAACCAACCACCAAAAGTGACTAAGTCGCCTTCATTTGCATCTATCTGAATTGTTTGAGAAAGAATATAATTTGCATTTTTAGAAGCAGGGAAATTAACGGTATTAGACTGTAATGTATTGATAGTTTCTGCACCTAATGTGTATGTAGAATTGCTTGTCCAACCTGTTACAATATTTTCGGAAATATCTGTAAAGGAACTATTGGTAAGTTGGTTATATGAACCAAAGCCACTACCTTTTTCAAGCTGAGTGCTATCAACATAGAATTCACCATAAGAATCCACAAAGCCAACACCAGCAACAACAGAGGTAGAGTTTTCTGGTATATCTACAGAAACACTATATCTGTTAAAATCCGTTGTAACTGCAGCTATTGTGCGATAATCAGTTGCAATGAATTTTCCGTTTTCGTCTAATGTTCCGCATAAAATACTGATTTTTTCATCACTTGAAAACTCGTTAGCAGCTTTAATATAAACCGAGAATGTGTAAATTCCTGTTTCTGTAGCAGGGAATATCTGATAAACGTAATTAGTAGTTGCACTATCTGAAGCAAATTTTAATGATTTTTCACCTGAGTGCGAATATGTTTCAGAAACTGTTGGAGAATTTGAATTACCTTTTACCCAGCCGTCAAGACCATTTTCAAAGCTCTGATTTGCAAGCAAATTTTTACTCATTGTTCGATATGAACCTAGAGAACTATCAACATAATTACCTTTTTCATCTGTAACAAGAGTTGTTCTACCATATCTGTCAAACTGTTTTGTTTCAACTGCACCATTAAGGTCGCTGAACGTTACCTGCTTTGGACCATCAGGCGTAATTATTATAGTATTACCTGCAACATAGCCTGACAAAAGTCCTGTATCTTGCGAATATTCAGAAACACTACGAACTCTGTTGAAACTGTCATATGAATATGTAAGTTTATATGCATTAAGGCTTATTGCAGATGTTACTTTGTTATTCGCGTCATATTCATATTTTGCATGGCTTGGTAAATCAGGGAAGTAAACAGTTGTCATGTTACCATTATCATCGTAATAGTATTCTGTTTCTAAATCTGTGACAGTTGTGCTACCAGCATGAATCTGTTCACCATCGGCAGTAAATGCCTGAATTTTTGTAAGCAATCCAGTATCACTATCATAAGAGAAATCATACTTTCTGCCTACACCATCAGTAATATAGTCAATCGCATAAATATTAACATCTGATGAGAGGTTGCTTACATAAGTAATGTTTATTGACTGTGATGGATAATTTTCTTTATAAATTTTAATGAGTCTGCCGTTGGAGTCAAATTCTTCAACTTCACCATTAGGGTTTTTGATTTTTACATTTTGATTATTGAATGTTGTGGCTGAATCATAGAGCAAAGTGTAGCCGCTATCACCGAAAATATCAGCTTTTTCTTCAACAAAAATAGTTGTGCCGTCTTCTTGTTCTTCTTCAACAAAATTGATAATAGTACCTGTTTCGGTAAAATAACTTACTGTTGGAACTAGCTCCGAAGCAAATTCATTGATAAAAATTCCACGATTATAATTTGTTATCCAGTTATTTCCGTATACTTGTGGTATATTTCTTGCTCTTCCATCTTCTAATTCATACAATTTAGAGAACTTGTCTACCATTGTAGTGAATGCGGAGTTGTAAACAAAAGAAATGCTAACTGGCATTATATTACCACTGATTGCAAGGTCATCACGAATAAGTGTTAGTTTCTGTGTGAAATCATTAATATATGATGTTCCTGCTCTGCCAATGTCTTGTGTATGATGGTCAAATCGGTCATCATATCCGCTTGTTTCAACATATTCAATAAATAATGCAACACCTGTAAATATGCCCATTCCAGGCAAAGTATTGTCATAACCTAAAATTGCAATGCCATTATTAACTTTTGAACCTGAAATCCAGTCATAAAGAATGTCAGTAATGTTAAAATGAATTAACTCGAATTCATCAAAACTCACTTTACCTGTGTAATAGTCAATGACAGTTGTATCAACTTGAGGCTTTGTATTGTATGTAACTGTTGTTGGGTTAAATGCAGATGTGATTTCATAAGAAGCTACATTGGTTGCAGCACCTGCAAATACTAATTGTGCATCGATAGGGGTGATACCTTCAGTAAGTAAGTCGATTTTTTCAAAATTGAATGCTACATATGTTTCTACACTTGCAGTCATATCAACAACTTCGTTTGTATCTTTATCATAAGTGAGACCATTTGCAGTTGTAGTTGCTGAGTCCGTGTAAAAATTATCGTCTGGATTTTTCGAAGTGACACTAACATCTTCAATCCAAGTCGAGTTTGCAACATCAATAATTGGGTCAATAATGATAGGAAATGTTCTCAAATCATCATTCAGCCATTCTAAATCAGGTAAATAAGTTAATACATATTCACCATTTTCATTATTAGTTAACTCAATACCAATATTTAATGAAGTTACATTTGATGAATCCTTCATAAATGGTGCAGGAATATAGAAAATCTTTTCACCGTCATTATTTAAGAAAGAAACAGAATTATCATCTTCTATGACACCTGTTAGACCTTCAGCAGAAAGAGTAAATGAATAATGCTCTTTTATAGCAGATGGTTGATTGATAATAATGTTTTCTTTAATTTTATTTGAAGAAATACTGTACTCAACATCCGTTTCTGGCATTACATTCTCGTATAGTGCAGAATCGCTTTGAGTTTTAAGTTGTTCTTTAATCTGCTGATTATTTTCATTTGTGTCAGCATAATTATTAGTATTTTCTGTTATTTCTACTTGTGATATTTCAATATTTTGAAGTGAAAATGATAAGGAGTATTCATCATTCTTAATTTCTATTCCTGAATTTTCTGAAAGCACATCAGGAAACATAATATCAAACATACTGTTTGTATTTTTGAATACTGATTTTCCATCTTCAACTGAATTTACTAAAGTATTGTCAATGTCGGTCCATTTACCATCTTGAATGAAATGCAATGGTTCAGAAGATACCATTGCTGTATATGAACCGTCATTTTTCTTATACACTTTGGTGAATTCATCTCGTTTTTCTTCGACTTCATAAAGAATTTCAACAGAAAAATCTTCATCGCTTGCAAAAGTTGTTACATCTTCTCGTGGCATATTTTTAATAGCCATTGCTTCGGTGTATGCATTAGCTATCAATTGCATTGGTGCAATTTTCAACACCATTAAAACCGTGAGAAAAACTGATAACACTTTTACCATTGTTTTTAATCCTTTTTTCATAAATAGACCTCCTTAATTTTTAGATACTATATCTCAATTAAATTATACAAAGTCGGTAATATCAAATAAATAGGTTTGCAGAATTGTAGAAAAAACTGACAAAAAAGTTAAGCCGATGGGTGAACCATCGGCAAAGAATAAAGTAGCGAATAATTAACAAAACAAATCCAATTGGAAAACCACCATGTATCAAAGGAATACATAGTGGTTTTGATTATATTAGTCACCAATCCAAGAAAATGTCGTTCTTGACAAAATACGACAAAATTAATATATTAATAAATTGATGGTAAATTAATATTTCAATTATGAAGGGTTGGTGAAAAATATCTATGTTATATGGAACAATCAAAACAGTAGATAATACAGGCAGATTAGTTTTGCCCAATGATTATCGTCAAAAGATGGGAATTACATCAGGAACGAAAGTTGCCTTATACGAAAACGATGGCAAATTAGTTGTTGAGGTTGTAACACCAAAATGCAAACTTTGCGGTTCTGAAAACATTGTCAGTGAAGATTTTCTGTTATGTCATGAATGTGTTAAGAAAGCAAAAGAATATTGATGCATTTTATTAGTTCAATAGGCGATTATTTATAAGACAGTAAGTGAATGATTTTTCGCTTACTGTCTTTAATTTTATAATTTTAGGGCATTGCCTTGGACATAAAGTAATTTACCTTCTTATTTGTAATTGGTTGTTTAGAAATATAAATGAATAAAATGATAGCCTACAGTGATTATAAAATACAATGAATTACCGTCAATATGAAATGCATAATTATTACATTTTTTGACAAAAAAGTTAAACCGATGGGTGAGTGTCCCATCGGCTTTTGTGTGTAATATTAAGTTTTAATTTTGGTATTCATCAAGCACAGAAGGACCGTCCCTCTGTGTTTCGTTCCTCTGTGTTTCCTCTGTGTTTAATTCTCTAGCATTGAAATTTGACAGAATTTCCAAATCGGATATTAAAATAGCAACATATGAATTATCAAACTTAATTATAGCTCTTGCAATATGTAAAACAAAATAAATAGTGCAGATTGCCAAAAAAACAATCATAAGAAAAATAAAAATAAATATTAACTTATCTTCAAGTGTTTCATCATTGATATTTAATATGTGGTTGGTTAAGGCTAAAACGATTGGAATAAGTAATATCTTTCCTAAATTGGTTATCAGTTTTTCAATGGTATCAATTATAAGAAATCTTTCTTTATAATATTTTTTTACTTTTTTTGAAAAAACTTTAATTTCTTTTTTATGACCAATAGCAATTACATCGTTATTTTGAAGAACATTTGAGAGAATGTTTAGCTTTTCTATTCGATTCTGTTTAGCATGTTGACTACGATAATATGTTTTATTACTAAGAGAAATCAAAACTAACATAAAGACAACGCATATCAAAATTAAGACAAAAAGAATGTACGACGCTATTCTTTTTTCGTTTTCTGTGGCCCAATAGTTTATTGGTAAGAGTATTATGAATATAAGAGTTATAATAAAAAATATAATGTCATATTTGTTTGTGCGAGATTTAATTTCCGGTTTTGCACGATACACCTTATCAATTATATCGTTAACAATTATTTCCATACCTGCACTTTCCTTCTTTTACAATTAAAAGGCTGTTCTATTTAATTACTAATTAGATATATTTATATATGAATTAAGGGATTTCATCCTTTAGGATATTCGCCCCAAATCTTATAATAGCAATCCCAACAATAAATTTTACCGTCAGGACCTTTGAACCCTTGGCACGGCGTGCCACAGTTTGCACATCGAGTTGAACCGTTCATATTATCCCTCCTTGGTGCTTATAATAAACAAAAATATAATTGAACTCAAGAACAGCCTTTATATTTATTTTAAAATATAGTAAATTGCTGTCAATATTAGAAGCATAATTGTCGTATTTTTCGACAAAAAAGTTAAGCCGATGGGGTGGGTGTCCCATCGGCTTTGGTGTGAATATTAAGTTTTAGTTGTTGGGTTTATCGAACACAGAGAATCGTCCCCTGTGCACTCCTTAATGTAGTATTGTATTCGCTATAACAACACATATAACCGCTAATAAAAGTAACTAATCGCTCCAATGATTTGCAACCAAAATATACGCCGGGCCTTTTTTTCATATCATCTAATAAATGTTTAATTCTTTCTGGCAAAAATAATCTTCCTCTCCTAAAAATCTTTATAAATAACTTTTTTGCCTGTTTCTGAAGCTGCATGAAATTTTGTCGGCCATATTTTTGCCGAAAGCCCTTCAGGATAAATATTACAGTATATTTTTCCGTTAAAATAAATCCCAAAATGACGCCCGTTAGTACTTATGGCAGTATTGCCACCATACCTATCGCTTGCAAACACAAGGAACCGTCCCCTGTCTTACATCGCACTACTGATTGTCGAAACGTGGTGGCTTTTCTTTTATTTCTTCATAATTTATGTTATTCCTTTTTAAAAAGTTCCTAACATCAGCATTATCTAAATACAAAAAGTATAAATCTTCATGTGTAATGGATTGAAAAATGCAGTTATTTTTTAGAAGAAAACAAGGATTTTCAGGATATTCTGGATATACCCATTTTGCAAAATCATTCGTTAACGCAAAGAAGTCTGTTGATTTTTCACTAATTGCCACATGATAAACTGCTATTTCCAAATTTGATATTTGGTCTAAATAACCGGTGTCTACACAAGTTGTAATTATATCATCTTCAACCACATTAATATATTCTTGAATTCTATTAATATAATCTAAATGTAACTTCTGGTCATATTCTTCTGAAAAACCAATTGGATATTCAGACATGAATTTTGCATTACGCTTATTCACAAGAATTTTCCCCATATTGGGAACAGTGAAAATGAATGAATCACTATACTTAATCAATAATTCAATAATTTTTTTGTATGTGTCACCATTTAACGCATCAAGTATTTGTAACATAGATAAAACCTTCTTTATGAAAATAAATACCACACATGGCCATCTTTCGTATGTCCATAAGAATGATAATGGTCATAATATCCCATTCTATTTTTATGTTTCTTATTCCACATGGGATTTTTTCCATTACTAGCTGCTCTTGCCACGTCTTCTGCCTCTGCTTTTGTAACTGTAAATACATTTCTACCAGCTCGAACTTCTGCTACAGCCTGATTAAAATTGATTGCTCTACCAATATCAACATATTTATTATCCTTTTGTAATGTAGCGGTCCAATATCTTGTTTTAGACTTTCGTGTAACTTTAGTTTTAATTTCGGTATCGGCTTCAACAATTGTCTTTACAACCATCATTGTAGCATATATTTGCAATATTAAAGCTTTACCTAATGCAATCAACGTTTTCCATTTGAGAAATGGATCTAATTTAGTGTTTACATTCACACTAGATTTTATATTAGAACTCGCATAAGTATTAAAAAGATTGACAATAATATAAGCCGTTGCAATCACTAACATTGCACAACAAATAGCTACTATTCCAGTTGCGGCAGCTGCTTCTGAAATAACATATCCTGTTGGGTCCACATAATTCACCGCATTATTCTCACAATACGCAAACAAGTTTGCACCGAGCGCAGTACCCATTGTAGCAATCGCAATCTGTGTATCGTCAGTATTAATAAACCTACCAATCTCCGCCGAATAGTATCTTGATTGTAAGTAGTAAAGCTCAATATCATAGTCATAACAATAACCACGATAAGTAAATGGACTTACAAAGCAAAGTGTTGATGCCTTTGTCATATTTTGGAGTGAGGTTTCGTGGAATGTTACATTACCCCAAGCGTCGTAAGAATATTCAACAATTACTTTACCAAGCTCATCAACAATAGCAATGATGTCACCTTGTAAGTTCTTCACATAAAGGTAAGTCTCGCTATCGTTAAGAATAAAGCCCTGTAATGTTCCACAAGAGTCATAAATAAATCTTGCAGTGTCGCTTGAAAGAACAGTTCCATTTTCAATCAAAGAATATGTTTGGCTAATCAAAGAACCATCTGACCACACATAATCATATTGTTCAGTTGGTGCATCTTTTTGAGTAACTATCTTACGATGTCTTAAACCATTTTCATCGTATTGGAATGAGATTGTCTTACCCTCTTTAGAATAGGTTGTAAGCTCTCTACCAATCCAAGTAAACGATGCACCGTCAAAGGTGAGGGGATTACCAATGTTGTCATAAGTAAACTCTTTACCATCATAGGTTGCAAGTTTATCTTTCCAAACCTCGTCATAAGTGTAGATGATAACATTTTCGGGAGTGTAGGTTATTTCTTCATCAGTTGTATAAATATACTCATACTTTTTAGTAATATTACCAGCACTGTCGTATTCATATACATAAGTAACATTAGCAACTTTGTCATTAACTCTGACTAACTGATTAAGTTCATCATATACATAACTGTATCTTAAAGTTTTTGCACCGTTTATGCCTTGCTTGTATTCAGCAATGATATTACCATTATTGTCGTAATCATAAGCAAAGCCATAGAAATCTGTGCGGTTTTCATCTTCTGAATCAGTACCATAAGTTATTGTATTATAATAACCTTCAACACGGTTTGATGTTTTGTTGCCGTCATAGTTAGGGTAGGTATATTCAATCTTAACAGAAGCGAAGTTGTTTTCTTTGTTATCATCAATTGCACTTTCAGTTTTAACAATACCTTCTGTGTATCGACCAAACCAATCTTGTTTATCAACAGTGCCGATTACTTTGCCGTTTGTAGCAGAAACATCGCTAAATTCGGTAGTTGTTCCATCTTTTATTTCATACTTGCTTTCGTATGACTTTGATGTGTATGTTACGCCACCAATGGTTTCGATTAAATCACCGTCGTCGTTGGTATATGATGAATAGATAAGATTATCATTTGTATCAAGAATATCCGTTCTGCCATCAGTATATCGAATTGTACGACTATCTGATGCAGTGATTTCTGTAACATTACCAAATGAGTCATAATCATACTCAAATTTAGTATCGCCATTAATATCAATAGCTATGATATTACCTAATGTATCATAAGTATATTCAGTTTGTGTTACTTCACTTACAGAATTATGATAAGTTGAAAATTTAATTCTATCACGATATTGCTTATCACCATACTCATAACTAATTATGGTTTGGTTAGCAACAAATTCAATTTCTCCGTCTTCATTAGTAACTGTTGTTCCAACAGCAACCGAAGTTAATTGTCCCCAAACATCATAAGTTAAACCATAAGCAAAATCATTATGAATGATTATTTCTAATCTATCATTATTATACACATAATTTGCAGAACTTGTCAATTTTTCTTTAGTAGTATATTGAGTAAAATCTGCAGAAACAGATGTCAATAAACCATTAGCATCATAAGAATATGTAGTTTTATTGCCATTTGCATCAGTAATTGCGGTTAAAATACCATTAAGAATGTCGTAACCATAAATTGTTTTATTTCCATCAGCATCAATTTCATAATCAAGATAATTGCCATCATCTGTGTATTTTGAAATAGTTTCAATAGTCTTTACTCCGTCAAAACTACTGCTTGATGTGATATTACCGAAAGAGTCAGTTGTTTCAGTAGTTTTTCTTAGTTTGCAATATTCACAAGTACAAGGTGTTTGTTCATCACAAGTACAAGTGCAACTCGGTTCTTCACAACCATCACAAGTGCAACCCTTTTCTTCTTCAGTGGTATCTTCCTCTTCACCGATTACAACTGTATCTTCATCTTTTGAAAGTTCGATATCGGAAATCAACACAGAATTTGCATGTTTTGAATAACGAACAAGAACTGTTACAGTTTCACAATCACCTTTGAGTGCGAAATCTTGTGTGGCGAACTGCCAATCATCAATATTCTCAGCAAATGGTATTGCGATTTCTTCTTTATGTATTACTGTTTTTTCTTCAATTCCTTCACCCGTTGTTTCGGTATATTGATATGCCACTTCAATTTGTGCATAGCGGTCATCAGTAAAATTG
Source organism: Candidatus Fimenecus sp. (assembly GCA_045594885.1). Classification (GTDB taxonomy): domain Bacteria; phylum Bacillota; class Clostridia; order Oscillospirales; family Acutalibacteraceae; genus Fimenecus. Next base: position 79,726 of record JAZNZJ010000033.1, read on the forward strand.
CAAATTTTGCGGTCTGATGATTCTGCAATTATGTCAAGCAAATGTTTGTTATTAGTTGCAGAATTAACAAAACAACCTTTTAACCAACCACCAATTGTGAATACATCATCTTTTTTACCATTGATTACAACTGTTTGAGAAATTGTGTTTTCTGCATCTACTCCACTGGGGAGAACAATTGCATTAGTACCTTTGCCATTGATTGTTGATTCAATAGTTTTGAAATCATCTGAACCTGTCCAATAATCTAAATCATTTCTAAATCCGCCATCTGTAAGGTAGTTATATGCACCCGCAGATGCCGATTGTGAAAGTTGAACATTATCAACATAAAAAGTACCTTTGCTGTCTTCAAAGCCAAATTTTACGATGATATCTTTAGTTTCTTCAGGAGCATCAATGGTTACTGAATATCTCTGCCACTCTCCGTTTGTGTCTTCAACAGTTACATAATCTGTTGCTTTAACTGTATTAGAACTATTTCGTGCTGAAATTTGAAGATAAAGTTTGCCCTTGTTTGTTTCATCAGATTTTACATAAGCTGATAATGTATATTTACCACCTGATAAAACATTTATAGTCTGCTTTTGTTCAGCATCGCCTGTAGTATTGCGAGATGCTTTGTACACATATTCACCAAAATATGTATCTGTTGATGTTGTTCTCTCAAATGCAGAGTTTGAACTCTCCCAATACTTAGCACGACTTGTATTCAATGCGTTATACTCAGTTTCAAAACTTGGATTAAGCAATAAGTTTTGAGAATTTATACGAGAATCTGACGATGAAATGAAATATGTATCATCAGTTGAACCTGAAGCTTCATTTATAATGTAATTACCATTACTGTCAATTGTATTAAGGAGATTTCCTTTTATGCCAAACTGATAGATTTCAAAATTACCTATACCATCCGCAAGTTTAATTTGGGTTGAACTTAATCTCTCATAAGTAAGAGAATTACCATCAACATAATCAGTGCCATCATATGCCTGTTCAGTGATTGTTGTAACTCTACTGTTGGAATCATAATCGTAAACTACACGATAGCCATCAATGTTGGTCATTGAGATAATATTACCATTCGTATCGTATGTGTATGTTATGGCTTTTCCATCAGGAAATGTTACACTTGTAAGATTTCCGTTAGTATCATAATCGTAGCTTACTTCAAGAGGTAAATCAGTTGTTCCTGCAGTAATTGCGGCACCATTTGCAGCATAGCATTTAATCTTTGACAACATATTTGATGTGTCGTAAATGTAGTCATATTTTCTGCCAACACCATCAGTTATGTAGTTGATACGAACTCTTGAATCATACGTAACATTAACAGATTGGGTGGGATAATCAGGATTTGTTAATGAAACTAAAAGCCCATTACTATTGAATTTCTCTATATAACCGTCAGGTCTTTTAATTGTAAAATACTCTGCTTCATTTTCTGTAGCGGCATGGTATTTAATTTCATAACCATGTGCACCATATGTATCAGAATATGTTTCTGTAAATGCGACCTCGCCATTTTCATCGGTTGAGCGAGTATAGTCAATTGTGGAGCCCGTTTCTGTATAGTATGCAAGTTGATTCTCATCAATGTTTAAAAATGCTCTTAAATAATTGGGAATCCAATTATTTCCGTATGCTAACATACTGTCATAGTTTAAATAAGCAGTTTTTGCATATGTTGATGAATCATATATCATACCTACTGTCACTGGCATAATATTACCGTCAATTGAAAGGTCATCACGAATAACTGATAGGTGTTGTGTAAAATCATTTACATAACCTGTTCCTGCTCGGCCTACTGACTGGCTATGGTAATTAAGATTTTCATCGTATCCACCTATATCTACATAATCCATAATAATTGCAGTTTTTCCAGAACCACCGTTAATGATTAAAAAAGCTGTGGTATTTTCTGCTGCAGTTATGGCGAATCCATTGTTGCTTTCACCGTTAAACCACTCATTAAAAATTTTAGTTATATTAAAATGAACATAAGCAAATTCGCTAAACTCTTCGCCTTCAAGTAATGGAGACGTGTAATAATCAATTATTTCATTTGATAATTGTAGTTTGGTATTAGTATTAGTGCCCCAATCACCAGTAATTTCTTTTGCAAATAATTTGCCATTGGTACTTGTTGCACCAGCAAGAATGTATTGAACCTCAGTAAAAATAATATCGTTACCCAAATTCTTGAAAAAATCAGTATTAATTCTTGTGTATACTTCAGAATCAACTGTTGTAGTTGTTCCATCACTATTTTCTTTAGTTAACATATTGGTTACTGCAACAAGATATGCGTTTTCATCATATCGGTAACCAACTTCGGGTTCATCACTATTGTATACTACACTAATATCTTCAATAAAATCAGGTTCTTCACCACTTACTGTAATGGCTGGGTCAATAGTAATTGGATATGCTCTCTCAGAACTGCTTGTCCAATCAATTGACGGAGCATATTCAAGTGTCACTGTGCCATTAGCATTTTCAGTTAATGAAACGCCAATGTCATAAGAAAAATTAAAGTTAGCATCTGTCATTACAGGACGAGGAATTGTGAACTGAACATCGCCGCTGTTATCTTTGAAAAGGACACTACCGTCGTCTTGCTTTTCTACATTTAATCCGTTTGTTTCAAAGGTGAATGTATATTTATCGTTCACACTTTCTTTATTGGAAACGATAATGTTCTCTTTGATTGAGTTAGGAGTAACAATGTACTGTAAATCTGTATTATCGGCAATATTGTTGTATGTTACTGATGATTGAGTTTGTGAAATGGCTGAATCTGCAACTGCAATTTCAGTATCACTATCAACGATATTGTTTTCTATAATAGCAGAGCTGCTCTCAATATCATTAACACTAAATGAAAGTTCATAGCCATCTTTCTCAACAGTTAAGGACTCATCTTCATCAATGTTCTTGGGAAGTTCAACATTAAAAAGGTTGCTGAGATTTGTATAAAGATTTCCGTCAAGAATCATTGAGTTGTCAATTTCTTTCCATACACCTTCGTCAAGATAGTGCAATGGTTCTTCTGTCATAACAGCAGTATAAGTACCATCACTTTTCTTGTAGACTTTGGTGTGTTCATCTCGTTTTTCTTCGACTTCGTAAAGAATCTCTGATTCTGCATCTTTTTCTGCATCAGTAGGATTATTCACAAGGTCTTCGATAAATTCTTTTTGTGCAACGGCATCAGTGAATTCTTCTGCCATTACCTGCAAAGGCAGTATTTCTATTACAAACAAAACTGCAAGAAATACTGACAACACTTTGCAAAATGTTTTAATACCTTTTTTCATTGTTATTCTCCTTTGTTTTGATACTATATTTCAAATATCATTTTACGAGTTATTTATTTGAAAAGTAAGGCAATATACCGAATTGTTGAAAATAATGACAAAAAAATAAACGGTCAAAAAGACCGTTTACTTTACATTGGTATTAAGATTATAATCTTGAACTCATTGTTATCATATAGCCACTCTAATTCACCGTTATAATTGCTCAGAGCTTTTAAGACACTTTTCATACCATAGCCATGAATATTCTTGTTAGATTTTGTTGTAACAAGATTATCATTATCTTCTATGGGCTTAGTTGAACAACTGTTTCTTATAATAATTTTATGAAATTTGTTGTGTCTTTCCAAAGATAAATCGATATATGGATTTTCTTCCTTTTCTGCTCTTTCAACAGCATTTCCTAAAAGATTATCAAGTATAGCAGATAAATCATAATCACTAATAAAAGAAAGATTTTCATTAAGTGAAAGAGTATTGAATTTTATTTGTTTATCTTTACAAATTAAATCATACTTATTGATGATTACATCTAATAATCTATTCTTTGTCCTTGCTTTTATAGAGATTTCGTTTGATTTGTCATAAATGTTTTGGATGTACTGTTTAACGTTTTCTTCTTCGGTTAAATTGCCGATGTTTATTAAATTGTTTTTTATATCGTGGATGAAAATCTTTGTTTCTTCATCCTTTCTTTCAAGAATATCCAAATATTCTAAGTTGATGGTTTGCTTTTGCTCAAGCATTTCCATGTTGTGTATTTTTTGCTGATTAGCAATTGATTGTTCATGAACAGTAAAAACAACTACATTTGCGATAAACATTAATACTTCCGCTATAACGCACAGAATATTTGTAAGCATTGTTGATTCAAAATATTGAGTTTGTACCCTTAAAACAATAGTGATAAAAAAAGTTGTTATAGGCAGTAAAGTCAAGTATATAGAACTCTTTAATCCTTCTTTTTTTATGTTTTTTGTCGAAAATGAAGAAATTATAGATAATAAAAGGAAATATAAAAATTTTGATGCATATGCTTCTTCTGCAAAAACAATTAAATCATTTTCAAAATGATAGAAGTCCAAATTGAAAACACCTGAAACTAAAAATAAAATTACATATTCGGCAATAAACATGATTGCAGTAAGTAACAATGAATTAAATATTGATAATTTCCAATCGCATTTAAAAGCTATTTTAAAAACAATGAAAAGTGCAATAAGTGTTGTTATACCATTAAGTAATTCATTTGAAAAAACAATTAAAGCTATCCAAAGAAATAAATTTACTAACATACATAATAAAAAAGAGATTTTAATTGTCTTTTTGCACTCAAACAATCGGTGCCCATACCAAAAAAATATATATCCATTAAATAAGTATGTTAAAAAGGTAATGAAATAAAATAATAGTGTCTCCAATTACATCCCTCTTTCTGCAAACAAAAACATTTTTGCTCGAAATTCTTTTTGTTTTTTAGGTGCTATAGATATTTCTATATTTTTATCACTATATTCCAAGATAAGTGATTTGCGGTTAAAACTTTTTATGTAATTAAAGTTGATGATAAAACTTGTGTGTGGTGAACAGAAAGTTAACTCACTCAATTTATCTTTCCAAACATCTAAATGTTCTCTGGATACAAACTCACCATTCGTTGTTACGATTTTTGTTTTTCTTTTATAGGATTCACAATATACAATAGAACTTGTTGGTATAATTACAGATTCATTATTAATGCTGATAATCTTTATGTCTCTGTTTGACATTGATAGTAAAGCCGCATCCAATGAGCGATACAAACGAGTTATATCTAATGGTTTCTGTAAAAATCTATAAGCGCCTAATTCAAATGCGTCGTCAAGATATTCAGAATATGCTGTAATCATAAAAATAACAATATTTGCAAGCTTTTGTTTTAATGCTTTTCCTATCTCAACACCATTTGAAGTTGGCATTTCAATATCTAAAAAAGCCATATCAAAATCAATTTTACTATTAAGCAAATCTTCACCATTAGCAAAATCATATATTTCAAATTCTATTAATTTTTCACTAAAATAATTATTCAATGCGCTTTTTGTTTCTTTCCTAACTTTTAATTCATCATCACAAATTGCTATTTTCATCAATTCACCCCACATAAAAATGCCGTAAACTTATTTTAAGTTTACGGCATTAAAAACAAATTGTCAAATATTAATTGTTTTCAAGATTTTTGATGATTGTCTGCAAGCGCTTTTACCATCACTTTTATAATGTCCACTTCTTCATCTGTACATTCTCGAAGATATTCTTCAATTTCTTCCAATTTATTTTTCTTAACAATACCAAAAGTGAAATAGTCAATGGTAACATCCAAACAAGTTGCAATGTCATATAATAATGAGATATTAGCTTTAGTTCTTCCGGTTTCAATGGCAGAAATGTGTTTTACTGATACATCTACTTTTTCTGCTAATTCTTCTTGTGTCATATTAAGTTTTCTTCTTTGTGTACTTATTCTAAAGCCCATCATTTTTAAATTTAATTTCATAAAATCACCATAAATATTTTATCATTAAATAAATGCAATCAACACTATGTAATATTAGATAATTCTAATATTAGGTTAACTAATCTAGTTGCCAGTGGAGAAAATTACCAAATAATAGATTTGTCATTTTTTTTATTATAATTTGTTATTTTTTTGCATTATTTATTGAAATTGTAAATAATTACAATTATATTTCGATTAAAGGAGGTGAAAAAAGAATGAACATAAAAGAAAGAGTGCAAAAAGGTTCTGCTAAATTAATGAAAAAAATGGCTAATCATTCATTAAAAGCAGATGCAAATAATACTACTTGTATTACAATTTATCAGCCAAAAGCACCGGCAGCGCTTAAAAACTTTAGTAAAATCAATAAAGAATGATTAGTAAGTTAGCATCAAAAGTTGTAAAAAAACTTATTGATAATTCTGCTATTGCCGACACTGAACAAGAACTATATGTATATGGATTCTTTATATTAATCTCACAGATACTATATTTCACTTTAACAACACTGTTTGGAATCTTATTGGATATAGTTCTTGAAAGTGTCATTTTCTATGTAGCTTTTCAGTTTATCAGAAGATATGCCGGTGGAATACACGCTTCAAGTGAATTAAAATGCGAAATCGCAACTACAATATCAATTTTTCTTTGTCTTTTATGCACCAAGCTATGTGAAACAAATAACATACAAAAGCCAATATTAGTATTAACAATTATTGCTACTGTTTCTATATTTGTTTCATGTCCGCTTGATACGCCAGAAAAACCACTGACAAAAGAAGAATATAAATACTTTCGTAAAATATCATGGTTAATATTGCTTTTGATAGTGCTCATGATAAGCATTGGATGGCATTTCAAATTTGAATTTTTAATATATCCTTGTTGTATGAGTTTAATATTAGAAAGTATATTACTTGTTTCAGGAAAGATTAAAAGGTTAGTCAAAAAATAATGGATAACACAAATTTCTTTGGACTCTTTTTAAAAGAGAAGCGTCTGCAGAAAGAATTATCCCTAAGAGAATTAGCTGAATTGTCAGGGCTCTCTCATATCTATTTGCATCATGTAGAGAATGGAAAAAAAGCTCCACCGAGTGATAAAGCTCTGATAGAGTTGGCAAGTGCTTTGAAATTAGATAATGAATCTAAAATATTATTCTTTGACCTTGCCGCTAAAAGCAAATCTGAACATGATAAAAACAATTTCTATTCACCAGTTGATGTTGCTCGTTATATAAATGAACAGTCAAATGTAAAGAATGTCATTAGAGAAGCAGACAAGCAAAATAAGTCAAATGAATTTTGGGATGAACTTTTGAAAGACATGATGAAATAAATATGTCCCTTCAGGGATATATTTTTTATCGTGAGTGTTAGCCATTGGGGAACAAAAATGATTACTTTATCAAGAGTTGTTGAATTCGATGTTAAAAAGGTGCATTGTCCCGTTTGTGGTGGGAGATTGTGTGATGTGAAAATATCGGAACAAATATTTTTTGATAAAAAGAATATGAAAAGTGAAATTGTATTAAAGTGTTACAAGTGTGGAAACAAAATAGGGATATCCATACAGTAGACTTAATAGAAACTATTAAATTATATGTACAGTGCTTCATGAAGATAGAAGTCTGACGAATTTTCGTTGGGCTTCTATCTTTTTATTGTCCTTCGGAAAGAAAGGACAATAAATGCAAGTTTATTGGTTGCCATATATTGCTGAATATCCATAGTCTTCGGATTTTTTATTTCAACAAATTAAAAAATCAAAGGAGACTATTAAAATGTCAAAAAAATATTATTTGTATGTGCATAACACTATGACTGGAAAAACTGAAAAAGTCGAGGTAACAAAAGAGGTTTATGAGATTTATACAAGAACATCATGGGCGATAAAGAACAATGATAAAAGTTTCTATTTACATGAAATTCAATTTAGTTCATTAATAGGATGCTACGAAAATTTTTCTGAGTTTATTATTTGTGATGACTGTAGTGAATATATAGCAAACAAACTAATTTTTGAGGAAATCATTTGTTATTTGAAGATGTGTTCAAGACTAGAAATAGAGATATTTAAGTTATCATTTATAGATGAATTAACCGAAAGAAAAATTGCACAAGTTTTGCAAATACCGAAAAGTACGGTTCATGATATAAAGCACAAATTAATAACAAAAATAAAAAAACATCTAAAATATTAAAAAAATTCCGACCAAAACGTCGACTTCTTACCCTATACAAGTGAAAGGATATACTTTTCGTGAACCTTGATAAGTGAATACCCAGCACATTTTTTACTTTCCTTCTGCTGTTGGCGATGCTGACGAGCTACATGAGCGAACATTGGACAGGATTTTGTTCAATCTTCAGGACTCAGACGATATAGTGTCTCTATGTCGAAGGCGATGACAGGCAGAAGAAATAATGATACTTGCGTTTAGTCCTAAAGTCGAGCGTTGAAGCGATTACAGAATCGTGAGCCGTCGCAACAAAGGAGAGCGCCTCGCAGAGAACCTGGGAGTGGTGAAATTCCAATGAAGTCAAAAGCATGACTGGAAAATGTGTTCCCTTTTGCTTGGGGGTATCGAGGATAAATACAAGCAACGATTGATACTAAAAAAGGCGGTTGCCTGTAAAGTGCAGACAACCGCCGATTATAGAAATTAAATGAGGTGAAATTATGTCATATGCAAATTATGAAGATATGCCTATGTTTTTAACGGTAAAAGAGATTTCAGATTTATTGGGACTTTCAACTGCAGGAGTATATAATCTTGCAAATAATGATAAAACCTTTCCTGTAGTTGTTTGTGGTAGGCGAAAAGTAATTCCACGCGATGGTTTTAAGGAATGGGTAAACAAGCATACAAAACATTAAAAATTGATATAGACTTTGAACAAATAGTGTGGTACTGTTTGTTGTTGCAAAGGAGTGAGAAAAATGGCTAAAAGAGCAAAAGGCTCAGGCACATTAAGAAAAAGAAGTGACGGCCGATGGGAAGGTCGTATAATCATTGACAAAGACGAAAAAGGAAAAAATATATACAAGACAGTTGTAAGCAAAAAGAAATATGAATGTGAAGAAAGACTAAAAGCATTGCTTGATGAAAAAGCGGAAGCAGAAAAACAAGTAAATGAAATTACAGAAAATAGATACAACAACTGTAAAAATCCAACTGTTAAGGAATGGATAGAGATATGGATTAACAACTACTGCAAAGGTTATCTTAAACCTACAACAGTAGATGGTTATGAAGCTATTATAAAGAGTTACATTAACCCATATATTGGTAATCTGCATTTAAAAGATTTAACTACATTGACTTGCCAACAATACATAATGGATATTTATGAGAATGGCAGAGTGAATAAAGAACGAGCTAAAAACAACAAGAAAGAGATTGGATTAAGTTCAAGAACAATCAAATCGGTAAAAATCGTTCTTCATGCGGCTTTACAAAAAGCTGTGGATGAAGAAATTATTATAAAAAATCCTACAAATAATCTTAATCTACCTAAAGGTAGAGAAAGAGGAATGAGGACATTAACAAAAGAAGAAAGCAACCGCTTGCTAATTGAAGCACATAATAGCGGTTGCTTTGAATTCTATTATCTTGAATTAACCACGGGATTAAGACTTGGTGAAATAACAGCGCTTGAATGGGATGACTTCGATGCTGATAAAATGTCATTGAGAATAAACAAGCAAGCACAAAGAATAGACGGTGTAATAAGACCTGAAACACCAAAAACAAAAGCATCAATCAGAACTATAGCATTAAACAAGAATTGTGTAGATATATTGAATAGATTAAAAAGTCAACAAGCAAAAGGAACTAAACTAATGTTTCCGTCTCCTGTGACCGGTATATATCGTGACCAAAACGGAGTTTTAAGACAACTCAAAAGAATGTTGAAAAGAGCTAATCTCCCTGATGTTAGATTTCACGATTTAAGACATACTTGTGCAACCATTGCTCTTGAAGAAGGCGTTGATATTAAAGCTGTGTCAAATATGCTTGGACATACGGATTGTGGATTTACAATGAATACATACATTCATGCAACAGATAAGCTTAAACAGTCTGCGGCAGATAAGATGCAAAGTGCATTTGAGATAGGTTTTAATCAAGCAGAAAGTAATATAATAATTGAAAATCCAGATACAAAATCAGGAACGATAAGTGGTCCATAAGTGGTCTAAAGCAGTTTTCTCACTAATCAAACAAAATTGAACAGAAAAAGAAAAAAGCCTCAAACCCACGCAAAATCAATGGTTTTGAGACTTTTAACTTGGCACGCCGGAAGGGATTCGAACCCCCGACCTTTTGGTTCGTAGCCAAACACTCTATCCAGCTGAGCTACCGGCGCATACGGACTTTTTACCGCCCGAATATAATAACATTAGAATGCCAAAAAGTCAACAGTTTTTTTGAAATTCTTGAAATGTTTTTCTCTCCCGCCATCTTTTGCTACACAAAATCCACCTCCCTCATCAGAGGGAGTCGAAAAAGCACTAACATCATTCCATTTATTATTGACTTGAAATTGATAATTTGATATACTGACTATAAGTAGTAAAAGGGATGTTGGGGTTTCTTTTTCTATAAGAGAAAAATTTTGATGTTATAAAAGATAAGTTATTATGGTGTTGTTACGGGTAAACATCCCGGTTACAACACTACAACAAGGAAGACTGATTATGCTTAAAAATATTCCAAAAATTCTATCCCCCGAAATGCTTAAGGTTCTTTGTGAAATGGGTCACAGCGACCGTCTTGTTATTGCTGATGGCAACTTTCCCGCTGAAAGCATGGGTAAAAATGCAATTGTACTTCGTGCAGACGGACATTCTGCTACTGAACTTCTTGACGCAATTCTCACAGTATTCCCCCTTGACACTTATGTAGATAACCCAGTGTCACTTATGCAGGTTATGGCGGGTGACAATGTGGAAACTCCTATTTGGGACGAATACAAGGCAATTGTTAAGAAGCACGATGACAGAGGTGCTGATGCTTTTGGCGAAATTGAGCGTTTTGCATTCTATGAAGAGGCTAAAAAATGCTACGCAATTATTGCTACGGGTGAATCTGCACTTTATGCAAATCTCATTCTTCAAAAGGGTGTTATCTGATGAAACACTGTTTAGCTATTAATATCGGTGCTTCTAACGGCGGTCGTCATATCGTGGTCTGAAAACATTAATTGACGCAATTATTCCTCGTTACGAGCTTTATAAACGCACAGGTATTCAGGCTATAAATTATAACTCGATTTATCAGCTATACTGCGACAAAAAAAGTGGAAAACTCAATAATGCTGAATACTTTTTAATGATGCCTGAGTATTTCTCATTCAAACTTACGAGTGAAATTCGCAACGAGTACACACTACTACAACTGATGTATCTTGATAAAGACCTTGATTTAGAAAAAGAGAGAGAAAGCTTATAAACAATTCATTCAGTGCAAAATAGTTTTTATCCCGTAGTGATTTTATCATTACGGGATTTTTACTTAAATAAATACAAAAACTTATAAATATAATACCATTAGTTGCTCTCGTCATTCATTGACATTTATAGTAATTTACTGTATAATAAACGCAGATTTGAGACAAGGGTGGAGTCTGTCATAGAATCGAGTAAAAAGCTTGTTTTCTATTTGTTTCAAATTTTTAGGTTTTGCCTATTTACAGGACAGATTCTTTTATTGAATCTGTCCTTTTTTATTCCACCTACAAATATTTTTTCAGGAGGAATCTCAAATGAGTCCAATCACAATTACGGCTCTGATTATTTTTGCGGTTACATACATATTAATGTTAGCCTTTCAGAAAATCAGACCCTACATCACAGTTACCTCAGCTATTATTTTTGTGGCACTCGGCATTATTGCAACAGTAAGCCCAAATCTTTTCGGTGAAGGATTTTTCGCTATTGGTGACACCACTTATGCATATTCAATCAAAGATGCATTGAATGAAATTGACTGGAATGTAATTATGATGATTGCGGGTACAATGGGTACTGTTTACCTTTTCATCGAATCAAAAATGCCCCAGCTTATGTCGGACATTCTTATTTCAAAAATGCCCAATGTAAAATGGACGGTTGTTGCTCTTTCGCTCTTTGCAGGTATAGTTTCTGCATTTGTTGACAATGTTGCAACAGTTCTTATGATTGCACCCGTTGCACTTGCATTCTGTAAAAAAATCAACATATCCCCTGTTCCGTCAATTATCTGTATTGCGGTTTCTTCAAACCTTCAGGGTGCTGCGACACTTGTTGGTGACACAACTTCAATTCTTCTTGCAAAATCTGCAAACCTTGATTTCTCTGACTTTTTTGTTCACGACGGTCACGTAGGTATGTTCTGGGTTGTGCAGGCAGGTGCACTTGTTTCTGCACTCATAATCCTCTTTATGTTCCGTAAAGAAAAGGATAAAATTGAATTTAACTCACGTACAGTTGTTGAAGATAAATTCCCCACATTCTTGCTTGTGGGAACAGTTGTTGCTCTTATAGCCGTTTCATTCATTCCTTACAAGGATAGTGCGGCAGAAGGTCAATTCTACAAGCCCGACATCACAAACGGTATTATTTGTATTGCCTTTTTCCTTGTGGGAATTATCCGTGAAATCTTTATTAAGAAAAACAAAGATGTTCTTAAAGCATCTCTTAAAGAAATTGACTGGTTTACAATAATCCTTCTTTCAGGACTTTTCGTGGTAATTGGCGGTATCAAGAGTGCGGGTGTTATTGATATAATCGGCTCAGCAATCGCAAGTATCGGTGCAGGCTCACCATTCTTAATTTACACAATCATTGTATGGATGTCAGTTATTCTTTCTGCATTTATTGACAACATTCCGTACACTGCAACAATGCTTTCAATTGTTCCCATTATTGCAAACGAAATTGGTATGGAGCCCACAGTTCTTTACTATGGTCTTCTTTGCGGTGCAACTCTCGGTGGTAACCTTACACCAATCGGTGCTTCTGCAAATATTGCAGGTATCGGCATTCTTCGTAAAGAGGGATATGAGGTTAAGAGTACAACCTTTATGAAATATGGTGTGCCATTCACAATGGCGGCAGTTATTACAGGTTATGTTCTTCTCTGGGTAATCTGGGGTTAAAAATAAACATTTTTTAGGGCAGTAAGTACAATACTTACTGCCTTTTTTTAATCACTTTGACGAAAAAAATATATTTTGCCATTCACACTTTATTTTATTTATTCAATACTGTATAATATTGTATATATGTTTGAAAGGGATGGTTTAATGACAAAAGCCGAAATTATAAGCACAGTCAAGGGCTTACCAACTTATGTAAAAGAACATTGGGACAAACCTAACGAAGGTGAATTTGTTTCACTTAAAGAATTCTGTGCATACACTGCAACGCAAGCGGGCTCTTATATTTTCTTGACTGCATCGGGAATGTTGTCATTCTCGGCTTCATATTTTTGCGGTTCAATTATGGGGCTTAGCAATATGCAGTTTCAGCTTGTTAACCTAATAAGCACAATTATTGGCTATCTGTTTATGTTTATGAACCCAATCAGTATTCTTATTTATGAGAATCACGGTGAGCTTTCTCCAAAAATGAGAAGATTTGCTCATATCTGTTATTCGGGTGAAATGGTTATCGGCTTATTTTTGTACTTTGTTCCTATGGATGCCTTTGACTTTATGCTGGGAACTCCGCAAATTGTGGCTAATATTCTTTTCCTTAGCGGTATAACCAACTACATAACTTGGGGTATTCGTAAAAAGTTCTGTGCGAAATACGGAAGACTCAAACCATTTATTCTTCTTTGCGGTATTCCTGCAACAATTGTTATGTCAATAATTCCGTTCTTACCAATTCAGAATCTTCCCAGTGTATATAAATTAGTCATTCTTCATGGTGCTTTTATCATAATGAACTATTTTTATAATTCTTATGTAGGTGTTAACGGTCTTGTTACATTTATGACACCTAACTCGCAGGAAAGACAAAGACTTCACTCAATCGTTCCTATCATCACAGGCTTTTTCCCCTCAATTATCAATATGTTCTTCCCGATGCTTATTCAATCTACCGGTGGATACTTGAATATTAACACTTATAAAATCTTTGTTCCAATTTTTGGGTTTATTGGTGTTTTTGTTTCAATGGCTGCCGTTCATTGTAAAGAACGTGTTATTGAAGCTTCGAATGATAAACGTAAAAAGGTAACATTCTTTAATGGTGCTAAAAACGTTCTTAAGAACAAATATTTATGGATTACAAACATCTCAACTATTTTAGGACAATGGTCAGGATTAGTTGGCGGTCTTCTTCAATTCTGGTTTATTTACTCCCTTAGAATGGAAGCTCTTTATGGTTTTGCAGCAAGTTTTGTTGTTGTGGGTATGACATTTGGTAATATCCTTTGTCCTATTCTTACAAAGAAATTCCAGAAGAAAAATATTCTTATTACATTCCGTGGCATTTCACTTCTTACGGTTTTCCTTATGCTGTTTGCTGTAAGAATTGAAAATCCTTATGTGTTTATGGCTGCTATGTTCCTTCGAAACACATTCCAACCCGTTGTTGACGGTATCAATATTGGTCTTGGCGCTGACATTCAGGACTATCATCAATGGAAATACGGTGAGCGTGCTGACTCTATGGCAGGTGTGTTCAGCTGGTTCTTAAACCCAATCAATGTTGTTCTTGGATTTATTATTCCTGGTCTTTTAGCAAAAATGGGCTTTACTTCCGACTGGGATGTACTTTTTGACCAGACAATTCTCAATCAGGTATTCAACCTTTACACATGGGCAACAATTATCAGTACAGTTCTTATGACAATTCCTTTCTTCTTCTATGATTTGACAAAGGAAAAACACGATATGTGTGTTACTGAATTGCAAGAAAGACTTCGTGCTATCGAAGCTGAAGACAATGCAGAAAGTGAGGTAGTTTAATATGAAGAAAAGAATTATTAAAATTTCAGCACTTCTTATTTGTATCTGCTTGTTGTTTTCAGGTTGCGGTTCGGCATCTCAAATGTTTGGCATTGAAAGTGAAACCATTGAATATAAGATTGAAAATGGTGAGGCAACAGTAACAAGTGTACCTAACAAAATAACCATTACTTCAGTTGTTATTCCCGATGAATATGAAGGTGTTCCCGTTACTAAAATTGCAGATTTTGCTTCTGTTAACCTTGAATATGTTACAGAAATCACAATCGGCAAGAACGTTAAGGAAATAGGTTTATGGGCATTTGAGAATAATCAGCAGGTTACAAGTTTTACTGTTGATGAAAACAATGAAAACTTCTGTTCTGTTGACGGTGTTATCTTCACTAAAGATATGAAAACACTCCTCTACTACCCTCTTGCTAAAGATTTGACTGACGCAAAAGATGATAATGGAAATGATATTAAAGTTTCTGAATACACTATCCCCAATGGTGTTGAAACAATACGCACAAAAGCATTCTATAAATGCGGAAAAATTACAAAGGTTGTTATTCCCGACAGTGTAAAGAATATTGAGGAAAAAGCATTTTTCCGTTGTAGTTCTCTTAAAGAACTCACCCTTTCACAAAATGTTGAATTCATTGGTAAAGATGCTTTCGGTTTTTGTTCAGCAATCTCTGAAATCAATATTCCAAGCTCAATCAAGCAGATTGATGAATATGCTTTCTATAACTGTGAAAATCTTTTGACAATAAATGTTGACGCAAAAGAAAGTGATATTAAACTTGCTGACAAATGGTATCCTACTAAAAATGGTCTGGCAATCAAGGATTTAAAAATTAATTGGGCTAAATAAAAAAACTCCCATCAGGGAGTTTTTTTATGAGTAAATTGCATTCTGTAATGCATAATTATTAAACTTTCATTGCTTCATACTTCTCTACTATTCTATTCCATTTATCATAATTTTGAGATTTAAGTTTTTCCACCTCGTCGCAGACTATTTTTGCACCGAGGTATTTTTCTTTTTCTGCATTTGTTTGATAATTCTCATAATCTTTTAGACTTTGTTGTGCCTTAAAAACAAGTTCCAAATTCACAAGAGTTGCTGTGTCAAAATCCTCATGCTCAAAGTCTGCAAATAATGCTCTGATTTTAAGGGCTGTAATCATATTTTTTCGTTTTTCTTCGCTTAAATCATAGAAAAGGAATGGAATAATTGAAAGTATTGTGCCCACAATTGCACAGATAATTACAATTCTCACAAGAGGAGTTCTAAAATCTGTATTATACAAATCATCGTAGTTGTTTGTAAAGCCGTAGGCTTTGAAAATAAGTGGGAAAACATATCCGGTAGCAAGTGCTACAATACTGCCTATCAGTACGCCGCCTTGTTCAATAAAGCCTTCAAGTCTGTCACCTGTTTTATATTGCTGATAATCCATCATATCCGCTTTCATTGAAGGAAGATAGATAATTGAAACTGCACCAACCATTTCCTTTATGAAGATACAGATAAACAACAAAACATAATTCTTATATAAGAACAACATAAGTATAAGACAGATAACCTGAATTGAAAGAGATATTAAACAAATTCTTTTTTTGCCCAATTTGTTCGTAAGTGGTGCTGCTGCAACCATACCGGGAGTATATGCCTCACCTTTAATGACCGTCATAATTGAATATACATTGGAATTATTCATTCCGTAATAAAAAATCCAGTCAAAAATGTAACCATAACCCTGATTCAAGAAAGATAACCATTGTGAAACATTGATAATCCAAAAGTATTTGTTATGAGAAACCTTTTTAAGTCCCTCAAAGAAATTCATTTTCTGTACATATTGCTTTGGAACAATTACTCTTTCTTTAGTTCCGAAAACGCATAGCATACTAACAATTACACCTATTGTACAGAAAACAGGAAATGCAATACGATAGGTTTCAATTTTGTCAAGTGGCCCGATTTGTGGAATAATGGGGTTTATAACCGTTGGTGCAAAAGAATAAATAATTGAACTGATTTCAATTATCCATGAACGTTCTTTTGAGTTGGGTGACATAACTTGGACAAGTCCTGAATAAGCGGAACTGTAAAATGGAGAAAAAAACTGAAGTAATGTGAAACACACAAAAACTGCAATAACTTTTTCTTTGTATTCCATTGTTTCATAGGGCAGATAAACAAAAACTGTACCTATAATTGCAGTGGGAAGTCCCAGTGACAATATGTATGGTCTAAATTTACCCATTTTGCTCTTTGTGTTATCAAAAAGCATTGCTCTTGTGGGTGCCATTAGAAGCATAATAAGTGTTACAATTACGTTCATTGTCTGCAAATCCATAGCAGTAATGCCAATTGATGCACCAACAATCATACTGCCTGCCGTTAGCCCTATTCTGCCTATAATTGCAGTAATAAAATAAACACCCGCACCGCCTACAGAATATGCGGCAATTTCTTTATAAGGCACATAACTGCCCTCGGGTGCATTTCTCCAATTATTCTTAATTGTCTTAAGTATTGAAGATATTTTATTCATAACAATCCCCCTTTTCATATATTCATAATACATTATTATATCAAAAAAATCAAATATAAATTATTTTTAAGATATGTACTATTGAAAAAGAATTACCTATGTAGTAAAATAAAAATGTAAAAATTACATAAAGGAGATTGAATATGGATTTTTCAATTTTTGACTCATTTGATATGAGTGTATTCACATTCTTTGGTGAACAGATTCATAGTGCTTTTATGAATGTTGTTGCTGAATTCATCACTTTTTTTGGCGGAGGGGCTTTTGTGACACCTATGGCAATTGTAGGTGCTTTGTTAATCCCATTTAAAAAGACTCGCAAATTTGGTATGGCTGTGCTTTTTGCAGTCCTTGTGGGAACACTTATGACAAACCTTGTTATGAAGCCACTTTTTGCAAGACCTCGTCCTTACATTTACTACGCAGACAATCCGGTATTTATGAGCTGGCACGAATTTGCAGGTGGTCATATTGAAAGTGAAAAATCTTTCCCATCTGGCCACACAACTGCTGCGTTTGAATTAGGTGTTGCAATATTCCTTGTAATGAAGAACAAGAAAATTGCATGGATTTTCCCCGTTTTCTCTGCACTTATTGGTCTTTCAAGAATTTACCTTATGGTTCACTATGTAACAGACGTTATAGGCGGTGTTTTTGTTGGTGTATTCGCAGGAATTATGGGTTATCTCATAATGAAAGCAATTATGAAAAAGACTGAAAACACAAAATTCGCTGACTTCGACTTAATTGAAAAAATCAAAGCAAAGAAAGCATAATAAAGATTAAAACTTTTCACCCGTGTCAAAACTCTACACGGGTGATTTTTTATGTATAAACGAATTGCAATATCATTTTTTGCACTTATGCTTGTTTTTGCGATTTTAATAGTCAATATATCTTCCATTATGATGAATAATAAAACATTAACATCGTCTTATTCGGCTAATTCTCGCAGTGTTACGCTTGACACATCACGGGGAATGTTCTATGACCGCAATATGAAAAAACTTGTGAACTCGCAGTCTAAAAGCATCACGGTGTGCCTACCCACAACGGATGCATTAAAATCTGTATCGCCATATCTTACAAATGAAAACCAAAAACAATTATATGACAATATGACCAATTATAAAGTCAGTATTTTAAACACCGAAATGAGTTTTGATGAAACAAATGTAAAAACAACGCAGATTACAAACCGATATTCAATAAATCAACCCTGCGTTCATATTATTGGTCATCTTGATGAAAATGGGAATGGTGCAAACGCACTTGAACGTGCATATGATGATTATCTATCTTTGCAAAATGGTGAGCTGAGGGCAAAATGGAATGTTGATGCACAAGGGCGAATTCTTTTAGGCAACGGCATTGAATTTGAAAACAACAACTATTTATCTCCTGCGGGAATTCAACTTACAATCGACCTTGAAATACAGCGAATTGCTGAAAATCTTTTATTGCAGAACAACATAAACAAAGGCTCAATAGTTGTTTTAAATGGTGATACATCTGAAATACTTGCCTGTGCCTCCATACCTGAATTTGACCCGTTAAATCTCGGAGAAGCTCTGAATAACGAAGATTCCCCTTTTATAAATCGAGGATTTACACCATATAGCATCGGTTCAGTTTTCAAGCCCATTGTGGCAATTGCTGCACTTGAGAGTAATATTGAAATTCAACACACCTGTACGGGTAGTATCGAAATAGACGGTACGGTTTTTGGATGCAGTAACAATACTGCACACGGAAATGTAGATATGAAATCGGCTATGGAACAATCGTGCAACACATATTTTATTGCATTGGGACAAATGGTGGGAATTGACAAAATCCTCTCTATATGTTCTGCATTGGGGATTGATAAAATCTTTGAAATTGCCGATAATTACTTTGTAAAATCAGGAACATTACCACAGAAAAACGCTGTCAATTCCCCTGCTGCCCTTGCAAACATATCATTCGGTCAAGGCGAATTACTTGCATCACCCATTCATATGGCAACAGCATACGCAAGTATTGTTAACGGCGGTTATTACCGTGAGCCAATAATAGTGAAAGGCATAATCGATAAAAACGGGAATACAATTCAAAAGGCAAATATAAATGATGGGTATAAGATTTATAATTCCGATACAGCAATTAAAATCGACTCGATTCTTCGCAGTGTTGTGACAAATGGCAACGGATACAGAGCTTTTTCTCAATTAGTTGACACTTACGGCAAAACGGCTACAGCTCAAAGCGGTTGGTTTGAGAATGGCAGAGAAATCAACCATACTTGGTTTTGCGGGTATTTCTCTATTGACACCACAAATTATGTTGCTGTAATTTTCAAGGAAGATGGAATATCTGGTGCGGCGGACTGTGCCCCCGTTTTTAAGGAATTGGCTGAAAAAGTCCATCATATTTATTCTTAAAAAAATCTTGTACTTTATTTGGTTAAATTTTTTCAAAATAAGTAAATTTGGTATTGACATTTTGTGTTATAAACTATATAATATTTTAGCAGCCGTTAAGGGCCAATAGCTCAGTTGGTTAGAGCATCCGGCTCATAACCGGACGGTCCGGGGTTCGAGTCCCTGTTGGCCCACCAAGGCTGTGATAATATTTAGGGGTATAGCTCAGTTGGTAGAGCAGTGGTCTCCAAAACCACGTGCCGAGGGTTCGAATCCTTCTGCCCCTGCCATTATGAAAAGCCTTGAAACTGCGTGGTTTCAAGGCTTTTTTCGTCGTTTGCAATTGTCGGCACGGGGACAATTTCGTGCTATAAAAAGCTTCAAAAATTCAGCAAAATCGGCGTTTTTTCTCAAATACTTTTTCTGTTTTGAAACATTCCGTCTGCTACATCATCAAAATAGCATCAAAATAATATTGAGAATGTTGTTTTTTATGATATAATAATTACCATAAATATTGGAGATGGTATGATGAAAATATTTCTTAATGGTGGCGGTGCAGACATACAGACAATAGATGTTTACAGAAGATTAAATCAAATTATTGACAAATCAAAACCCTGTCTGTATATTCCTTTGGCTATGGCACAAGAAAAATATGATAGCTGCTATGAATGGATACGCGGTGAGCTTAAATCTATTGATGTTCCCAATATTGGTATGGTAAGAAGTGCCGAAGAACTGTCAACAAAAAACTTGAATGATTATAGTTTCTTATTTATTGGCGGTGGTAACACTTTTAAATTGTTGCACGATTTGAAAAAATGTGTAGCTTTTGAAAATATATTAGATTACATAAATAATAATGGTATTGTTTTCGGCGGAAGTGCAGGTGCTATTATTTTCGGCAAAGATTTAGAAGCGTGTAAAATTGCTGATAAGAATGAAGTTGATTTGAAAGATATAAACGGATTTGATATATTGAACGGCATTTCCCTCCTCTGTCATTATACAAATCAAACTCCTGAAAAAGATGAAAAAAGCAAACAATATTTATTAGAATTATCAAAATACAGAACATCAGTTGCATTACCTGAAGAAACTACACTTTATATAAATGATAATGATATTGAGGTTATTGGAAGTAAACCTTATTATATTTTTGATAAAGGACAAATACTTACAAAGAATAGACAGTGATAGGTACCACTATGAAAGTAGAATTAAAACAATTACATGTTAATATGGCAGAACAAGAATATGACATGCTGCAAGGTATTCTTGATATAGAAAACGGCTTTACAAATCCTGCATATAACTTATCCTATAAGAAATATAAAAAATGGCTACAAGAAGTAGACAATCATTCCCAAGGTATAGATTTACCAAAAGGATGGATACCATATACTACATATGTTTTATATATTGACAATGTTCCTATAGGTTATGGCAGAGTACGACATTCATCATCTGAATATTTGGAAACTGTTGTTGGAGCAGGAAATCTTGGATATGGAATTTCTAAAGAACACCGTGGTAAAGGTTATGGCGATATCCTGTTTAAAGAATTGTTGAAGAAATGCAAAGAACACGGTTATAACGAAATCAAATTATTTCCTTTGAAAACAAATGACGCCACTGTAAAGATAATGTTAAAAAACGGCGGAAAGATAATCGGTGATTTCAAAGGCGAAAAGCATATTATATTGATTCCGTTAAAGTGATACAGAGGTGACGAAATATGATTAAAATAGATGCTGGAGATTTCTTCTTGATTGAACCATGCGAAGAATATGCAGAACAAATAGCTGAATATAAACAAGCTTGTCTGGATGCAGTTTCTTCAATGGATGGTTGTGGTCCTCTCCGTAAAAGTGAAAACTCAACAGCATATATTGCAGAATGCAAAAAATATACAAAACCTGAAACACTCCCGAAAGGATTAGTTTTAGCAACACAGTTTTTCTACATACGCAAAGCGGATAATCGCCTTGTCGGTATGATACAGGTTCGACATTATTTCAATGATTATCTTTCTAAATACGGTGGTCATATTGGATATTCGATAAAACCGAACGAAAGAAGAAAAGGTTATGCAACATCAATGCTAAAAGCTGTTCTTCCGTATTGTAAAGAAATCGGTCTTGATAAAATACTAATTTCTTGTATTGACAGCAATATCGGTAGCGAAAAAACAATCCTTAATAATGGCGGCATTTATGAATCAACTGTTTATGAACGGAAAGAAAAATGCCACTTAAAGAGATTTTGGATAACTCTTTAATAATATAATTGCATACTGACTGCCTCCACATCTGCGAAGGCAGTTTTTTTGATTGAATTACGGTCAGGCACGGAGACCTGACCCTACAAAGTGTGTTTATTAAATTTGAATTATTTTTATCCTCACATCTCAAATTCATCGGTAATTCCATTGAGGTATGTTGTATCTTTTTTGACATAGTATCTTTCGGTGATTTCGGAGGTCGAGTGTCCGAGCAAGTCTGCGACCTGACGAGGCGTTAATGATTTAATGCTTCCGTCAGGTTGTTTTATTCCGTTGAGAAGTTTTTTGCGAAGGTGTGGCGTAGTGTATGGAGTCCTTGGGTTTCAATTCCTGCACCTTTTTGCTTTATAAATAAACCCTTTTGAGTTCGCCTTTACATACTCCGCAACGATAATATTCGGGATTTTTTATAATATTACTCATTTTCGTGCGGTAATAGATTTTTCCACAGGCTACGCATTTTACTGCGTATTGATATTCCGTAGGATTATTTTTG